>CAJCJE010000500.1 GCA_903970565.1 Candidatus Melainabacteria bacterium
CGCTGGCGGCGGCAGCGGCGTTCGGGCCGGCGGCGAGCTGTTCGATCTCCGTGATGATGCTGGCCAGGGTGGCGATCTCGGTGGCCAGTTTGCCGGCGCCCAGGGCGGAGAGCATCCCCTCGATCGCGGTGATGAACGCGCGCAGCGCGGCACTGACCGAGGTCGCCAGCGCGACCCCGGCGCTGTAGGTCCACCAGTGGGAGATCAGCGAGGCGACCGTCGGGTTCGTCGAGGACACCACGCTCGTGTACGCGGTCTGCGCCGACTCCACCAGCGTGCCGGAGATCCCGAGCAGCGCCGCGCTGCCCTCGACCACCTTGATGATGTTCTGTAGCGCGGAGAGCGAGTCGGTGATCTTCTTTACCGCCGTCTCCGACGCCGCGCCCGACCACACCTGGCTCAGCTGCTGGCCGGCCCTGGTGAACTTCTCCAGCAGCGAGGTGAACTGCGCCGCCTTGGCCAGCAGTCCGGTGGAGTAAGTCGCGATCTGTTCCGGCTGGCCGGTCACGATCTGCGGCAGGAACGTGATCGGACCGCCCTTGGCAGCCGCGAAGTCCATCGCACTGGAATTGGGGAACTCGAACATTCGCAGCGCCTCTCAGGTGTAGCGGGATGGGGTCGCCGGTCAACTGCCTCAGGCGGGCCGATATACCTGAAGATGGGCCAGGCCGCCGAAATTCGGTTGGATCAGGCCGTCGTTGTAGAGCTGCCCGTTGGCCACGACGCCGAGCAGGGTGCCCTGATCCAGGGCCGTGGAGCCGGGATTGATCGCGACCAGGTCGCCGTTGTGTACGCCGCCGGGCACGTCACCGAAGCCGCGCGCGGCACCGGTGTAGGTGCCGATCACGCCGAGCGCGGCCTGGTGGTCGGGGCTGGCGTCCAGCCAGTTCGCGAACGCGGCCGGGTTGCCGGTCGGCGCGCCGGTCGGCCCGGAACCGGTGAGGCCGGCCTGGTTGAGATAACCGAGCACACTGGAGACGGCGTGCGGGGTGCCCGAGCCGCCGACGCTGCCGGCGACCGCGCTGGCGGCCACCGCGTCCCCTGCCGCGCCGGACCACATGCCGGTGCTGCTGGTCGAGACCGCGTTGCCGCCATACGAGGCGGCGGCCTGGTCGGCCAAGTCGTAGCCGTCGACGCTGCGCCGCACGAGATTGTTGACCTGCTGCAACAGGGTAAGCAGGGATTTCAGCGCGACCACCTGCTGGGCCTGCATGGAGGTGTTCGCCGAGGCGACCGCGCTGCCGATGGCCGCGAACGAGGTCGGCGGGACAATCAGGGTTTCCAGTTCCATGACGGTGTTGACGGTCTGCATGATGATGCCGCCGACGTTGCCGACCGTGGACCGAACGGCCTCGGGCGAGACGACGTGCTGTCCAGCGGACGTCATGGCGGCTCCTCTTTCCACTTCCACGGATGCTGATCGTGCTCAGGCGCACCGACCGGGTGCGTGCAGAAGCGTAAATTCGCTGGCCCACGCCACCGGACGGCAAAAGTACCCACCGGGCGGGCGGTTGATTTCACCGGAATGACGTCCGGCTTTCGCGCCGGCACGGCTACTTCGCGTAGGAACCGCGACCGGCTCCGGGTTTCACCGCTGGCGGAGGAACGAATCACGTGCCTCCGCCAGCGGTAGTCCGTCTCGACCCGCTCCAGCGGAGGGTGTACGCCACGCGCGGTAGCCACCACGGAGGAGTTCGTCAGTCCGATCGCCGACCAGTCATTTTTCGTCCACCTGCAAATGCTGCTCGACTTCGCCCAGGAGCTGCAAACGCAGCTGGGCGGCCTTGGCAGCCCGATCGACAACTCAACGCGATGGCCCGGTCGCGCCGTCGGTGATCGGTGAGGAACCAGACCTCGGGCCGTACTGATCCCTGCCTCGTCGCCACGGGCGGCAGCAACGAAGAGGCTCGACCATGCCGCGGCTGACCGACCAGCAGGTCGCCCAGTACGCCTACGACGCCGGGTTTCACGGCAACTCGCTGACCACCGCGACCGCCGTCGCACTCGCCGAGTCGCACGGCGACTCCAGCCAGGTCGGCGATGTCGGCCTACAAAACGGCACCTGGGGGCCGTCGGTGGGGCTGCGGCAGATCCGCTCGCTCAATCACGGCCACGGCACCGCCGCCGAACAGGCCCAGCGCGACCGGACCGCAAACCTGGACCCGGCGACGAACGCCGGAACGTCTACCAGATCTCCGGGCAGGGCAATAGTTTCAGCCCCCGGTCGACCTACACCAGCGGCGCGTACCAGCAGTTCACCAACCGGGCCGGCACCGTCGCCGGCCCGGTCACCCCGGGCGCCGGTGCTGGTACCGGCGGTGGCGCGACGGCGAACCCGACGGAGTTCCGGGTCGCGCCCAGCGCGTTGTCCAGTACGGCCAACGAGTTCCCCGGACAGGCCCAGCAGGTTCGGACGGTGGGCAGTCAGGTCGGCAGCTCGAACCTGATCAGCAGCTCCTTCGGCAAGATCCCCAGTCGCAACAGGCCTACCAGGCGCACCGGTCCGTGCTGGACAGCCTGGAGCAGACCATCCAGACCCTGCTGCAACGAGCCGGCACGCTGGTCACCGAGCCGAACGGCAGCGCGGAGAACTACCTTCAGGGCGACCAGGACAGCGCCACCGGCTACTCCTCACTGATGACCTGAACAGCCCTTTCCGGACTTACCAAAGTCCTTTTCGGACTTTCCGGCCTCCTGTCGCTCAGGACAGTCGCCCGATCCG
>CAJCJE010000501.1 GCA_903970565.1 Candidatus Melainabacteria bacterium
GCTTGCGGATCGGCGAACAGGTCATGGCCCGCGACCTCACCATGCGGCCCCAGCCAGGCATCGAGCAGCCCGGAGCCTTCCAGCGCCGCCTCGATTCCGGCGTGCAGGCCCTCCGGGACCGCCGGGGCGAAGTCGACCAACCGCCACACCGGGGCACCTGGCATCGCGTTCCGGTCGGTCGTGCGGGTCGGTGGCGCCAGGGGCGGGATGTCCCGCTGCCGAAGGACCGTCTCCAGCTCGGCGGCGAGTGCGGCCTGCTCGATCGCGGCGGCTTGCCGGGCGGCGTCGCAGACGGTTTCTCTCGCGGTGATCTCGTGGCTGACGGCGGCTGCGGCCGAGTCCACTCGGGCCAGCAGGGTCGGTTCGGACTCGACGTGATCCAGTAGCGACCGGGGGTCGGCGAATACCAGTTCCCGGCAGTCGCCGGCCCACGCGACCAGTCGGGAACCGAGGTCGGCCAGGGCGAGTTCTCGCCGGTTGGCCACCAGTTCCAGCGATTCCCCCGCGTGCGCGAGGGCCGCGCGAGCCAGGTCGAGATCCGCTTCGGCCTGCTGGCGTCGATCCACCGCGCGTTCGTGCTCGTCCAGTACGCGGCCGACCAGCTCCAGTTGCCGTTGCCGGCTGCTCACTGCCGCGCGGAGCAACATTCGGCTCTGTTCAGCCCTGGTGGCCAGACTCGCCTTAAGTTCACTGTGGACGGATACCAGCGCCGACCGGACAGCCGCGCGTTCGACCTCGTTTTCTTGCGCCGACACGACCTCCAGTCGATTCCGGACCAGCTGATCGGCCTGTTTCCAGGTCGCTTCGTCGGCATCGGCCGTGGCCCGGGTGGCTGCGGCGTCGGCGCGCAGCCTCGTGGCGTTCTTCTCGGCAACGGCGGTTTGTTCGCGCAGCCGGTCCAGTTCCTGCCCCTGCTTGTACGCTTCGCTGTCGATCAGCCCGTCGCGGCGGGATTCGGCGGCGGCGAGGTCGTGGACGAGCGTCCCACGTCGTTCCTCGGCGGCGGCCCGCGCTTCGGCGACCCGGTCGTACTCCTGCGCCGAGTTCCTGGCGGCCTTGGCGAGATTGTCCAGCTCAGTGGTCGCGGAGACCAGTTTCGCCGCCCCGGCACGCAGCACACGCTGGGCGTAGGTCCGCGCTCGGGCGGCGAGCGTGCGCGTCGCCGCGACCTCCTGTTCCAGCGTGGCCAGCCGCTCCCGCTGGGCGTCCAGCCGCTCGAATCCCTCGGCCAGATCCGCGATCTCCTGCTGGTCGAGGGGTGGCAGTGCGCGGGACAACAGCGTCGACAGCAGCGCCGGGTCCAACCGTTGGGACAACTTGGGAGTGCGCAGTTGGAGCAACGCGGTGATCAGGGCGTCGAAACGCTGCTCGGTCAGGGAGGGAAAGAGCGTGGCACGGATCGCGGCGCGGTAGTCGGCGGCGTTGCCGTAGAGGCTGCCGCGTTCGCCGAGCCGCTCCTCCAGCGCTCCTCTGGTCAGTGGCTGGCCGGCGTCGTTGACCAGCGCCAATCCGTCCGGGACGCCGATCCGCAGGTCGGTGCTGAAGTAGTCGGCGTGCACGGTGCTGGTGTGCGTGCTCGCCTGGAGCCTGGCGCCGCAACTGAACCACCGCACGGGATCGGCGCGGAAACGAAACTCCAGCCAGACATAGCCGACCCTGGTGGTACCGGATGCCCCCTCCCCCATCAGGTTCCAGTACATGGACCGCTCACCGGTCCCGAAGGTCGACAGGCGATTGGCGCGCAGGTTCGCGTCGAACAGGAACGGCAGCAGCAGCTCCAGGGCCTTGGACTTGCCGCTGCCATTGGGGCCACGCAACAACAGTCGGCCTTCGTGGAAGGAGAAAACCTCGTCGTAGTACCGCCAGACGTTGAGGATTCCGGCACGGGTGGGCATCCAACGGCCGGCCGGCACCGGTTCGGGTGAGGCATTTCGACGTGCCGGTTCGGTGACGGTCATGACGCGGTCTCCTCTGCGGTGCCGTCGACATCGGAGGTCCTGGCGACTCCTACCGCGTAGCGCGCCGCGGCGGGCTGCGGCGCGACCACGCCCGCGGAGATCCGCACGAGGTCGAACGCGGTGAGCACGGCCAGCGCGTCGGTGGTCAACTCGGCAACGCCGTCCTCACCGCGATAGCTCTTGGCCCAGCGGGGAAATCGCGCCAGCAGCCGACCGGCCTCGATGTGCAGCTGCTCGACCGTGGCCGGGCCGTCCATCGAGTCGAGCAACAGCAGCGCGGCAACCTTGGCACTGCCGCCGTCGTCGGGGAACCGCGTGTCCGAGCTGATGCCCTCGACATCCACCAGCAGGATGCCTTCCGCGCGCTCCTCCAGCATGAATCCGCCCTGCTCCGCCGCGCGGCGCAGGAGTTGACGACCGGTGGGCGAGGCCAGGTAGGCACGTTCGTCGGCGGACAGGTCGGCGAAGTAGAGCACCGGATCATCGACGAGCCGGCGGAAGACCGAATGCCGCAGCCACAGGTTGCGCTGCACGTCCGAGGCCGGCGCCGTACTGCCGTGTCGTCCCGAGGACAACCCGTAGCGGCGCTCCCGTGAGACGGCGGCCAGCAGCTCGTCGAAACGCAGTGCCACCTGCTCCATCGGCACCGCGAGCTGTGACGGTCCGACCGGCGCGGCCAGCAGTCGCAGCAACAGGGTGGCGTCGACCTGGTACAGGACCTTGGCCGAGGCTGACTCGACGAACGACTCGGTCGCGCCGTCGGCCACGTCGAGCACGCCGTAGGACTCCAGGGAGCGCAGCACGTCGACGAACGCCATCCGCTCCGCGCGGCTGGCGGTGTCGAACGTCGTGACCACCTCGTCCGCGCTCGTCGCGTGCGTGACCCGGTCGGCCAACAGGCCGATGGTGGTGACCGGCACCGTCAACAGCTCCGCCGCCGTCACGCACAGCAGCACGTACCGGCGCCGGTCGAACGGCGCACGCCCCGACCGCCGGCGCAACGCCGGCCTGCTCGCGTCCGTCGCGACCCGGACCTTGACCAGTCGGGCATATCCCAGCCGTGGCTCGACGGTCAACGTCCAGCCGCAGTAGTAGTCGAACCACTTGCGGATCGGCTCCTGCCGCCTCCTTACCAGGTCGAACGCCTCCGGCGCGCCGCGTTCGGACAGCAGCGGAGTGGCCAGCAGTTGCCGAATCCCCCGCGACACCTCGTCGCGTTCGGCGATCACGAGTTGGTTGGCGAGCTGACTCACCGCTGGCCTCCGCCCGTTCGACGTCCGCGCGACGCTCCCGTGGTCCTGATCTCGATCTCGTAGTCCGGTCCGGAGAACTCGCCACGCGGGCTGCGCAGGCACGCCGACGCCCCGTCCCGAGGCGGCTTCAGCACGATCTCGATCCGACCGTCCGACGTGGCGGTCCGCCGAACGCCCTCCGCGTCGGGAGCGA
>CAJCJE010000502.1 GCA_903970565.1 Candidatus Melainabacteria bacterium
GGGCCCGGCGCCCAAGCCGATCCCGAACGTCGTCGGTATGTCGCACGCCCAGGCCTTCGCCGCGTTGACCTCGGCCGGATTCCAGCCGTTCGACGAGCCGGCGCAGTTCTCCGCGCAGGCCGCCGCCGGTACCGTCCTGTCCACGAGTCCCGCGGTCGGCACCGTCGTAGGGTCCGGGGCCGGCAAGCAGGTCGGCGTGGTGGTCTCCGACGCGGTGACCGTGCCGTCGCTGACCGGGGAACAGTCCGGTCAAGCGGTGCGGCAGTTGCAGGGTATGCAGTTGCAGGGGCAGGTGCGGTCCCTGCTCGGCGGCCAGAACGGGACCGTGTTCACCCAGTCGGTCGCGGCGGGCACCCTGGTGGCGCCGGGCACCCAGATCACGCTCGGGGTGTTTCCCTGACCTGAGCCACCGGCTCCTCGACCGCCGGAGTCCTGACCGGTGCGGTGGTGGCCGGGGTGGGCGCGCCGGCGGCCTTCCTGCGGCGCAGCGGCATCTCGCGCAGCTGGATGGCAAGCAGGAAGCCGAGGACCGCGACGACGACCCCACCGAGGAACACGTCGTGTAGGGCGTTAGCGAAGCCGGCGAGGAAGTCGGTCTGGAGGCCGGCCGGCAGCGCGTTGATCTGCGCCCGGCTGATGTTGATGCCGCTGCTGGAGAACTGGGCGACCACCCTGGGCGGCAGCGCGTGTTGCAGTGAGGAGGTCAGCCGGCCGGCGAAGATCGCGCCGAACACCGCGACCCCGAACGAGGACCCGACGGTCCGGCCGAAGGTGTTGACCGAGGTGGCGATGCCGATGTCGGTCGCGTCGACCGCGTTCTGGGTGGCCAGCACCATCACCGGGTTGACCATGCCGAGGCTGACGCCGACCACGCCGAGGGCCACCAGCTGGAAGGTGTAGGAGGTGTGCACGCCGACCATGCTCAACAGCACCGTGCCGACGATCAGCAGCGCGCTGCCGATGATCGGGAACTTCCGGTACCGGCCGATCCTGGCGATGGTCTGGCCGCAGATCACCGAGGTGACCATCATGCACAGCATCAGCGGGGCCAGCCGCAGCCCGGACATCGTCGGCGACACCCCGTCGACGACCTGCTGGTAGAGCGGCATGAACGTGGTGATGCCGAGCATCCCGAAGCCGACCACGAAGACCAGCGGTCCGGTGATCCGGATGACGTTGTTGCGAAACAGCCGCAGCGGCATCAGCGGTTCCGGCGAGCGCCGTTCGACGAACACGAACCCGACCAGCAGCGCGACCGCGCCGACCGACAGCAGCAGCACCGGCGCGGACAGCCACGGGAAGGCGTCGCCGCCGGAGCTGGTCACGATGATCAGCGCGGCCACCCCGGTGGACAGCAGCGCGGCGCCCCACCAGTCGATCTTCGGCTTCGGCCCGGCGTGGGCCGGCAGTTTGAGCACGAACCCGATGACCACCAGCGCGATGGCGCCGATCGGCAGGTTCACGTAGAACACCCAGCGCCAGCTCAGGTCCTGGGTGAGCACCCCGCCGATCAGCGGCCCGGCGACGGTGGCCAGCGCGAACACCGACTGCATGAAGCCCTGGTAGCGGCCCCGCTCGGCCGGCGGGACCAGGTCGCCGATGACGGCCTGGGAGTTGACCATCAGGCCACCGGCGCCGATGCCCTGGAGGCCACGGAAGACGACCAGCTCGGTGAGGGACTGCGCGGTGCCGCACAGCGCGGAGCCGATCAGGAACAGCACGATGGCGAACTGGAACAGCCGCTTGCGGCCGAACAGGTCGCCGAGTTTGCCGTAGATCGGGGTGGAGACACAGGAGGTCAGCAGGTACGCGGTGGCCACCCAGGAGATGTGGGTCAGGCCGCCGAGATCGGTGACGATCGTCGGCAGCGAGGTCGCCACGATCGTCTGGTCCAACGCGGCCAACATCATGGCCAGCATCAGTCCCGGAAAGACGATCAGGATTCGGCGGTCGAGTTTGGGCCCCGGTTCCCCCGTCCGCGCCACCAGCGCACCTCCCACGCTCGCATTAATTTAGCCCAGCTAACTAACTTAGCCTAGTCGGCATCGATCGGGCGTGGAGCCTGCATTGAGGTGACATCGGCCGCAACCGCGCACACTCACCGTCGCCATCGACGGGCACGTCGGCGACGGCAGGCCGGAAACAGCAGGTGGCGCGGCAACGGGAGTCCGTTGCCGCGCCACCGGTCGGGAAATAGCTCAGGTCGACGAATCGTTCAGGCGCGGAGCATCTCCGCGACCAGGAAGGCCAGTTCCAGCGACTGCTGGGTGTTCAGCCGGGGGTCGCAGGCGGTCTCGTAGCGACCGGCGAGGTCACTGTCGGAGATGTCCTGCGCGCCGCCGAGGCATTCGGTGACGTCCTCACCGGTCAGCTCGATGTGGATGCCGCCGGGGTGGGTGCCCAGCCTGCGGTGCACCTCGAAGAAGCCCTGCACCTCGTCGACGATCCGGTCGAAGTGCCGGGTCTTGTAGCCGGTCGAGGACTCGTGCGTGTTGCCGTGCATCGGGTCGCACTGCCAGATGACCTGCTGGCCGGCGGCGGTGACCTTCTCCACGATCGCGGGCAGCACCTCGCGGATCTTGGCGTTGCCCATCCGGCTGATCAGCGTCAGCCGGCCGGGGACGTTGTGCGGGTTGAGCCGCTGCACGTACTCCACGGCCTGCTCCGGGCTGGTACTCGGGCCGATCTTCAGGCCGATCGGGTTGGACAGCAGCTCGGCCAGCGCGATGTGCGCGCCGTCCAGCTGGCGGGTGCGCTCACCGATCCACAGGAAGTGCCCGGACAGGTCGTAGAGCTTGGCCTGATCGTCGCGAGTATCCATGCGCAGCAGGGCCCGCTCGTAGTCCAACAGCAGGGCCTCGTGGCTGGCGAAGATCTCGGTCGCGTTCAGGCTGTGGTCCTGCACGCCGCAGGCGGACATGAAGCGCAGCGCCCGGTCGATCTCCCTGGCGATGGCGTCGTAACGCTCACCGGCCGGCGAGTTGAGCACGAAGTCCTTGTTCCAGTCGTGCACCCGGTGCAGGTCGGCCATGCCGGCCGAGGTCAGCGCGCGGAGCAGGTTCATCGTGGCGCTGGAGTTGGCGTAGGCGCGAATCATCCGGGAGGCGTCCGGCACCCGAGCCTGCGGGGTCGCGGTCAGCGAGTTGATGATGTCGCCCCGGTAGGACTGGAGACCGAGCGAGTCCAGGTTCGAGGAGCGCGGCTTGGCGTACTGACCGGCGATCCGGCCGACCTTCACCACCGGCATACTCGCGCCGTAGGTGAGTACGACGGCCATTTGCAGCAGGGTGCGCACGTTGCCGCGAATGTGCGGCTCGGTGCTGTCGGCGAAGGTCTCCGCGCAGTCACCCCCCTGGAGCAGGAAGGCCTCGCCGCGTGCGACGGCGGCAAGCTCCCCCTGGAGGCGGTCGATCTCGGAGGGCACCGTGATCGGTGGCACGCTTTCCAACACCGCTCGGACCCGGCGCACCTGCTCGGCGTCCGGCCACGGCGGCTGCTGAGCAGCGGGTAGGGCCAGTGCCTCGTCCAGCTTGCGGCGCAGGTCGGCCGGCAAAGGCGGCAATTCGGGTAGTTCGTCGACCGGTACGTCCACAGTCCAGTTCACGGGTTCCAGGATATTCGGCCGCCACAAGTTCCCGGCCGACGGGAGGTGTCTCCCAGTTGGCGAACCGGCCATCCCTCCCTCGGTCGAAACGGCGAACTGCCAGCCCAGGGCGACCATCCGCACCGGGACGGCCCCGTTTTGGCCCGGCGTCGAACGACCATCCGACGCTGAGCCGAACGGGTGATATCGGACACGCGCCCTGCCACGCGGGGCCAGCAGACCCGATCGAGTGAGGGACTGCGGCCGACCGGTCAGGCGACCAGCCAGACGCGGTTGCCGCCCGTACCGACCCGATCGACCCGATCGACCCGTCGAGCGTGGGTGCCGACCGTCGCGCCGGGCGCACACCGCGCAACGCCCTCACCCGTG
>CAJCJE010000503.1 GCA_903970565.1 Candidatus Melainabacteria bacterium
GACCAGAGACCTCAGTGGACTTCCGACGCGCGGACGAGTTCGGACGGTACTATGGTTCGACAATTCGCGAGATTGTTTCACCAGAGCCACCGGAAACCGTGTGATATGAGCACTCCAGTGAGCGTCACCATGTGCCGCACACCTGTCAAGCGGAGCCATTTTCGCATACCGGAACGAGTGAAGTTGCGTATGCCCCGGCCATCGATATGGCAGTGAATTCACCTCCATGCTAACGTGATGATGATCAAGTTGATAATGTCGGAACGTGTGAAATATCGGAAGTGGCGGACACCGCGTGGGAGAAATTGTCGAAGGAATGGACACGCTGAACGCGACGCCGGTTTGTTCGGCAGTGGAGCCCGAACACGGCCCTGATCAGCCCGTACCCTTCTTTTCGCAGGCCAGATCATTCGCGCGCCTCTGGCCACTGATTTCCGAACATGTCAATGACGTCATCGACCACGGAAAATACTCGCACGGACACAAGGTCGCCGAGTTCGAACGCGCGTTGGCCGCGTACACCGGTGCCGAGCACGTCATCGGCGTGAACAGCGGCACCGACGCGCTGGTGATTCTGTTGCGGGCCTGCGGCCTGCAACCCGCTGACGAGGTGATCGTGCCGGCCTTCAGCTTCATCGCCTCGGCGTCGTCGGTCGTGGCGGCCGGCGGCCGGCCGGTGTTCGCCGACATCGAACCGGACACCTACGCGCTCGATCCCGCCAGGATTCCCTCGGCCGTGACGCCACGCACCCGGTTCGTCATGCCGGTACACCTGTTCTGTCAACTCGCGGACATGGCCGGGGTCGCCGACATGTCCCGTCGGTACGACCTGACGGTCGTCGAGGACAGTGCCGAGGCGATCGGTATGCGGTGGCACGGTCGCCATGCCGGCCGGCTCGGCAGAGGGGGTGTCCTGTCGTTCTTCCCGACCAAGACACTCGGCGCGATCGGCGACGCGGGCGCGGTGCTGACCGACGACCTCCAGGTCGCCGAGATCGCCAACGCACTGCGCCACCACGGCCGGCCGGGGCGGACCCTGAACAATTTCCCGGGTATCGCGACCTCGACGGAGTACCTGGGATTCAACAGCAAGATGGACGACATCCAGGCGGCCGTGCTGCTGGCCAAACTCACCCGCCTCGACGCGGACATCGCGCGCCGGAACCTGCTGGCGCGGGAGTACTCGGTTCGACTGCGCGACTGTCCTGGGATCTCTCGGCTGCCGGCGTTGTCCTCCCGCGCCGGCGAGCAGGAGCCGGTGTTCTATGTCTATCTCATCGAGGTCGACTCACGCGACGAGCTGGCAGCCTGGCTCGCCAGGCGGGGAATCGGTACGGAGACCTACTATCCGCTCCCGCTGCACCTCCAGCCCTGCTTCGCCGAACTCGGTTACACCCGAGGCGATTTTCCGGTAGCCGAAGCGGCCAGCGCCCGCACGCTCGCGTTGCCCCTGTACCCGGATCTCACATTGCCGGAACTGGACGCCGTCTGCGCCGCCATCACTGAGTTCTACGCGGGAGGACACCGGTGAACCAGATGGAAGGAACTCGCGGACGCGCTCCGGTGGAGACCGCGAAGAAGCTGCCCTTCTTCGCACCGGACCTCTTCGAGACCGACCGCGAGACCCTGGTCGAACTGGTGCGACAGACCGGCCTCGTGCCCGACCAGCGATTCATCCTGGGCGAGCAGACCGCCCGGTTCGAAGCCCTGCTGCGTGATTCGCTCGGCGCGGCCGATGTGGTGGCCTGCGGCAGTGGTACCTCCGCGCTCACTCTGATCCTGCGGGCGATGGGCATCGGCGCGGGCGACGAGGTCGTGGTGCCCGCCTTCGGCTGCGCCCCGCTGGCAGCGGCTCCGGCGAACCTGGGGGCGATCCCGGTGTTCGCCGACATCGACCCGTCCACCCTGGTCGTCGATCCGGCCGCCGTCGCCGCCGCGATCACCCCGAGGACCAGGGCGATCATGCCGGCGCACATGTTCTCGGTCATGGCCGACATGCCGCGACTGCGGGAGATCGCGACGTCGCACTCCCTGCGGCTGATCGAGGATTCGGCCGTTGCCCAGGGCGCGGTGCTCAACGGCCGACCGGCCGGTGTGTGGGGCGATGCCGGCGTGTTCTCCTTCGTCCAGGTGAAGTCCTTCGGCGGCCCCGGTGAAGGTGGGGTGGTGGTGACCGGTGACGCCGCTCTCGGCGCCGAGGCGAGGCTGTTGCGCAACCACGGTCAGGATGGCGTGCACCGCTTCGTGCACCACCGGATCGGCTACAACAGCCGATTCGACGAGGTGCTCGCCGCCTTCCAGATCCACCGCTACGGCAGCTTCGCCGCTCGGCTGCAACGCCGGGCGGCTATCGCGCGGTACTACACCACTCGGTTCCATCCGCTGGCCGATCGAGGCATCCTGGCACCGCCGGAGGGCCGCAACGGCCGCTGCTACTACGTGTACTCACTACTGCTGCCACGACGCGAGGAACTGCGCCAGCACCTGGCCGAACGCGGCATCGGCGCACACGCCTACTACCCGCTGCCGTTGCCATGCCAGCCGGCGTTCGCGCGCTTCGCCACACCCGGCCACCGTTGGCCCAGTGCCGAGCGTGCCAGCGCCCGGTCACTTGCCATTCCGATCTATCCCAACCTGACCGACGGTGACGTGGAACGGATCGCCGACGCGGTCTGCGAGTTCGCCGACCGCTGACCCTCGGCACGACGAGCCGAATTCCCCGCATCCGCCCGACCGGCCACCCGAGCGCGAACCGGAATCGAGGAGCCATGTCCCGCTATCAGTACAACGGTACCCATGCCGGCATCGACCGCATCCGAGCGCAGGTCGATCGGGCCAGGGCCGAGGTCACCACCCACCCGATCTACTCGGCACTGACCGACCTGCCGACGACGGTGACGTTCATGGAACACCACGTGTTCGCCGTGTGGGACTTCATGTC
>CAJCJE010000504.1 GCA_903970565.1 Candidatus Melainabacteria bacterium
CCGATGCCGGCACCCTGGTAGCCGGGATCAGCCAAGGTAGGCAGACCAAGCTGGGACGCGGCCCAGTACAACGTGGCCAACGCTTGCTGCCGGGCGGCGGTCAGGTTATGGACCGAGCCCGGCATCGCGTCGGAGATCCAGATCGGCAGGTCATCGGGGCGCATCACTGCTTGGACGTTGCCGCCGAAGTCGTGTGTCTTGCCCGCGTACCAGGCATCGATGGTCTCACCACCAGAGGAGATTCACTCGGCGGCGTTACCGATACTAGTAAAGCTGCCGGTCAGTCGAGTATCTCGGCGGCGAATCGGTCCGCCGTGGAGGCTGCGGTTGCTGAGATCGCGACTACCAGCCGGCTGCTGGCTGACCTGCCTGAGCGCAAAGTGCCGCCGAACTCCGTCCCTCCGCTGCGGCGACGGAGGCGCGGGTGCGCGTCCGAGGCCCGCAGGTGAGCATGCGGACAAGCTGGGCGGCCGTGTGAAGACCGCCTACGGTGATAGCTGTGCGGGCCCGGCGTCGAGATCATACTCGTCGACCGCCAACATAGCTGTGGCCGCCGAGCCAAATCGATTGTGCCGTGAATCACAATTTGTGTCCTGTGTCTACCTCGCTCAACGCATCCCTTATAAATGGTCCGTGGGCCGCGATGATCATGCCTCGGGCGTCGGTCCGTCGTCTCGGGCGCGGCTCGGGCGCGGTTGAGACCACTGTGGACAGTTCGAGTGATCTTGAAAAAGTCGTTGAAAAGACTTAAAGCCCAGGTCGACAGTGGTGTCGTCCTAGGCTTTAATGGTGCGCCGTCAGGGACTTGAACCCCGAACCCGCTGGTTAAGAGCCAGCTGCTCTGCCAATTGAGCTAACGGCGCCTGCTGGTTTGGTCTCCCGCGCCAACGAGGAAAAGATTAACACAGCTCCCTGGGGCACGAACGGGGGGGTGGGTAAACGTTCGACGGGGCGGACAGGGCGCGCGGACGTCGGGGAACAACTGGTGCAGACGGAACGGGCCCCGACGAATGATCGCCGGGGCCCAGCTACTCGGGGTGAGTGACGGGAATCGAACCCGCGACACCTAGGACCACAACCTAGTGCTCTACCGACTGAGCTACACCCACCATGCACGCGCCACGAAAGTACCTCCCGAGGCGGTGGACACATCGTAGCGCGCGCCGATCGGAGATCCAAAACGGGGGATCAGGCCTCGGGCTGGTTGCCCAGCAACTCGGCGGCGACGGCTCGGGCGGCGGGGGTGGTGGGGCCGGGGGCGGGTACGAACGCGGTGCGTCGGTAGTACTCCAGCTCCAGGATGGATTCCCTGATGTCGGCCAGGGCGCGGTGCGCGAGGCCCTTGCTGGGCTGCGCGTAGTAGATCCTCGGGTACCAACGCCGGCACAGTTCCTTGATCGAGGAGACGTCGACCATCCGGTAGTGGAGGTAGCCGTCCAGCGCCGGCATGTCGCGGGCGATGAAGCCGCGGTCGGTGGCGATGGAGTTGCCGGCCAGCGGGACGGTGCCCGACTCGGGGACCTGGCCGTGGATGTAGTCCAGCACCTGCTGCTCGGCCTCGGCGAGGGTCACCGTCGAGCGGCGGACCTCCTCGGTCAGGCCGGATTTGGCGTGCATCTGGCGGACGACGTCGGGCATTCCCTCCAGCGCCGCGTCGTCGGCATGGATGACCACGTCCACGCCCTCGCCGAGGATGTTGAGGTTCGCATCCGTCACCAGCGCCGCGATCTCGATCAGCGCGTCCTTGCCGAGATCCAGCCCGGTCATCTCACAGTCGATCCACACCAGGTGTTCTGCCACCGCAGCAGCCTAGCCCGACTCCTGAGCGAGGTGTGCAACTACGGGCGCGAGCGCGTCGGCTCGTCCGGCCGCGTCGGCACCGGTTCCAGGAACGGGGTGAGGATGCCGGGGGTTGCCTCCTCGACGAACGCCAGTCCATCGGATTTTGCCAGGTCGAGGACGTGGAAGACACCGGGACCGGCGGCGGTCGTCGCGGCCAGGGTGATCAGGCCGGTACGCCGCTGGAAGAACGACTCGTGCACCCGCCAGCCGATGATGCCCGAGCGTTGCAGGGCCACCGTCTTGCGGTCCAGCGAGCCCAACCGGGTGACCAGGTACGGGCCGGCGAGGGTGTGGCCGAGGTTGCGGTAGCGGTCGTAGCCGAGGGCGAGGCCGAGCGGCAGGGTGATCAGCGCGAGCTGCCACGGCCACTGCGGCAGGCCCCCGGCCGGCAGCGTGGCCAGCCACAGGCCGAGGACGAGGACGACGGCCGGCAGCAGGGTGCGCAGCAGGCGGCGGCGCAGCGCCACCCGTGGATGGGGCTGGAGGGGCACGGTGGTCGGCGAGACCGGTTCGTGCACGACCGTGCCGGCGACCCGGTTGGCCTCGGTGAGCGGACCGGGCGGCATCAGCACGTGGGCCTGGTTGCGGGCCTGTAGGCCGGTGGCGATGGCCAGGCAGCGGGCGCCCCCGGCCAGCCGCAGCAGCAGCGGCTGGCTGACCTCGACCCCGCGCAGCCGGGCCTCCTCGATGGTCACCGCGGACTTGGTCAGCAGGCCGCGCCGTACGTGCAGGGTGGCGTCGGGCTCCCTGGTCAGCCGGTAGCCGGCGAACTGCACGACGTAGACGATGACCGAGCCGCCCAGCACCACGATCAGGCCGCCGACGGCGACGATGGCGACCACCAGGACGGGCGGGGTGGTTTCGATCCAGTGCAGCCCGGTGCGCACCGAGCCGATGTTCGCGATGTTGATGCCCAGTTCGTTCACCGAACGCCAGATGATGCCACCCAGCGCGGCGATGGCGGCAAGACCGGAGAGGGTCAGCGGCGCGTAGCGCAGCCACTTCCGTTGCAGGCTGGCGATTTCCTCGCTCGGGGCAGGGGTGGTGGCACCGGCCTCGGTGGTGAGCCGGTCGTGGGGGCGGCCGGCGGAGCGGGTCCGGTCCAGCAGCGCGTGGCGGACCTGCTCGGCGTCGGCGCTGGTCACCGCGTCCAGCACCAGGCCCTTGTGCTTCTTCTGCTCGTGCTGTCCGGTACCGACCCGCACCGCGGTCACGCCGAACAGTCGGTGCCCGAGCTTGGCGGTCGACTCGACCGTGCGCACCCGCTCCCGGCGGGTGGCCAGCTTCTGCCGGAACAGCAGGCCGGTGTGCAGCTCGACCTGTTCCTCGGTGACCCGGTACCGGGTGGTCACCCAGTGCAGCACACCGCGCAGCACCAGCAGGATGAGGAAGCCCACGCCCCACAGCAACCGTTCGACGTTCTCGTGGCCGACCGCGAACAGCGCGACGATCAGCGGGATGACCAGCCCCAGCACCTCGTTGAACGGCCGGACCAGCATGGTTCTCGGGTTCAGCCGGTGCCACTCGGAGACCGGCAGCGACACGGCGGGCATCGGGACGAATTCGCTGAAGTCCGCGAGGTCGGCCTCGGGGCGCGGGGCGGTCATGTCGCGTCGCCCAGCGTTGCCTGGGTGGTCGCGGTCAGCTCGTCGACGA
>CAJCJE010000505.1 GCA_903970565.1 Candidatus Melainabacteria bacterium
CCGGACCTTCCTCTACACCACCTGGCCGTCTGGCTGGACCGGATGTGCGCCGCCGTCGCCCCCGCCAACGCACTCGTCACCGACGCTGGCCTTGCCGACGTCGCGGGCGCAACGGACCCGACCGCGCCGGGAGGCACCCCCTCGGTGCCCCTGCCGAGCAGCGTCGCCGCGACCCTGCTGCGCAACAGCCACGCCCCCGGCCTGTCCGCCGTCAACCTCGGCGCGGCCAACCCGCGTGGCATCACCGCCCGTGCCACCCTGGACATCGGCCAGGCCGCGACCACCGCCAAGGCGCTCTACGCCGCCGCCGTCTCCGCAGCGCCGCCCGTCACGCCGGCCGCAGCCAACGCGGCATAGACACAACGATGCCCCGCACGTCGACCACCAGGCCGAGGTGCGGGGCTTTTTTCGTTTTCAGAGCTTATCGCGAGTGTCTTGCCGCCTCGGCTACGCATTGACGTTCCGGCATCGAGGAGCAGGCGGTGCACCTTGCCGTAGCTCCACCCGGTTGTCGTCATGAGCATCCGTATGTTCCTGCCTTTTCGTAGTCCCTGCGTAGCTCTGCCGCTACGGCTCTCCGCTGCTCACCTCGGAGGTAAACCGGATTGGTTGAGCCGTACGAGGCCGGGACCTTCGTTCTCTGCATGTTGCCTACTCGTTGAGTCGATGCCGAACCCAGCGGCGCGCCACGTCGGTGAGCTGCGCCCGGTGAGGCAAGGGTTTGTTGTGTTGCAACCATTCCCACACGCCGAGGACTTCCACCGCGAAAAACGACAGGGCAACGCCCGGTGCGTCGCGCCACGCCGGAACCGACGCGGCCCACCGCTCCGCGTCCTGCGGAGTGTGCCCGGCATCTATCAACCGGATCACCAGGAACGCCACGTCAACCCATGGTGCGCCGGTCCGTGCCCAAGCCCAATCAATCACTCGCGCACGGTCGCCGACCAGGATGTTCAGGCTGTGCAAGTCGGTGTGCGCGAGGCTGTCACCGGCCAACATGTCCATGCCGCTGAGTTCCATCGCAGCGCCCATGGACACATGATCAAGCGTCCACTCGTCCAGTTCTGCCGGAGGTTCCGCCCGCAGTAGGTGCCAGGCGGACAGGCGCTCCCACTGTTCGCCGAAGCTCGACACCTGGACTGGCGGGTAGGGCGTGAGCGCCTGCTGTATCTCAGTTACCGCCGTGGCGACCAGTGGCAGGTCAGGCGAGCCCGGCCCGAGGTCGGCATGTTGGCCGGACACGTGCTCGTAGCCGAGCAGCAGCCAGCCCGCCGATTCCTCTTGCCAGAGCAGCCGAGGCGCGAGCCCTGGCAGAAAGCTATTGACCCGCGCCTCGTTGCGATGCATCCACGCGTTCGGACTGTCAGCCCGGATGCCCTTCACGAATACCTGGCCACTGGCCGTGAGCAGCGACGCCGAAAAATCAGAATGGCGACCGGCGGATGGATGACTAACGTCCATGATCCGCCCGCAGTGGTCGGTGATTGCATTCTGAGCATCGTCGGGAAGTTCCGACCAAGACTGACTAGTCACGGGTTGAGCCTACTTGCCCTTGCCGCCACCCTGGCCGCAGTCCGTACACCCGCTATGGCACTGCGTGCAAGCGGCGGAGTCCTGCGACCACAATTCCAGGTCGACCGTAAAGCCAGCCACGCGTAGAGCATCCACGGTCGGGTGAAGCGTTTCCTGCGGGCTGGCTGGCGGCGCGAACTCTTCAGGCTCATGGTGAATGAAACGGTTGGCCATGCGCTGGCAGTAAACTGCGTATTCTCGCGTGTTCAGAATGAAGGTGTGCCAGCCGATATCGACTGCCTTGGACGGCCGCAATTGTGCGCCGGGGTTGACCGCGCAAACCTGGACGAACGCAAGAGCCTGGTCCATGATGCGCTCGGCATAGTCACGCTCGAAATCGCAATGATCTTTGAGGATCTGCGACACCAAGCGGTCGAACACCTCGGGACGAAGTGAAGACCGTCCCGCCTTCGTTTCCGGCATGGTCATTGTCATTTTCTGATTCCTCTCGTAACTCGCCCGGACGGGGCTTTTTCAACTTGCCGGTTACGTTCCTGGCCGGCAAGCCGCCTAATGGGTGGAGACGTCAGGATGGTTGAGGACACGCGCTATGCCCAGTGGCCGAACATTTACGGATCATCCGGCGGTTGACCTGGCCGCGTTCCGGCATCTGTGCCTTGAAAAGTTTCGGATCATGATCGCCAGTTCTGCGGTCACCAGCAAACGCGTCCGGTCGAACACGTCCCGAAGTACACGGGTGATCCACCATGCGGCAGCGGCCAATGCCGCCACGATGACCAGCAGCGATACGAGAAGCTGAAGCCACGTCATCCGAGAGACCTCCAAACCCGACTAGGGCGGCCGATGCGGTCGTTACCCTTTGGCATGCGGAGCAACGCGGCCAGCCCTGCCACCGGCACCCGTTGTCAAGAACGGCGCTGAATCCGCACACGCTAACCGCGACCAAGCGCCTGTAACCATTGTCGCGCCACGTCACATTGCGGCGAACGAAGTGCTGTCGGCTGAACAGGAAATTCGGCAGCCACCAGCCTGGTGGAAACACGACCGGCACGGGGAGTTGACAGACGGGGAAGGCGTCTTCACCCGTGCCGGTCGTGAGCTGTGGTGGTTGGTCAAGCACGTTAGGGTTCCTCTGGTGGACTGCGACGTTCCCCGCTTTCAGCAGGCACGACGCGAACGCGTCGGTAGCGAACCCGTTGAACCACAAAGGTTCACGACCTTGAACCGTCACCGAGACCTGACCCTCAACCGCCGCAACCTCGGCTTCCAAAGGATTACCGTCGTGGTCTCGGCAGTTCACCACCCATACGGTGATCGGCTTCTCATGTCGCCCGGACTCAACCATGGCACGACCGACTCGGCATGATTCGCTCTATCTGTGCAATGAGATCGTTGGAGTTTTCGGCGGTGACCGGACGGCCAGCCAAATTCACGTAATAGTGAAAAAGCGGCAACCGGCCCGCCGAATGGCCGCACAGCAGTTCCGCACTTTCCGGCACCGGTACGCACCGATAGTTCTTTACGGTAGAAGCGCTTCCGGCGAACTCGGGAAGCGGCGGCCAAGTTTGTGCACTCTCTACCAGTGCAACGGCCTCTGTCGAATGCTTGCCGGTAGATCTCAGGTCAGGCCAGAAGATGAGCAGTATTGCGGCCAGTCCGGCAAATATGGCAATTATCGTCATGCTCACGGTATCTCCCCATTTAGTGCGGCGTTGTCGATG
>CAJCJE010000506.1 GCA_903970565.1 Candidatus Melainabacteria bacterium
GGCGGCAAGGAAAGCGCGCTCGATCTCGACGTCGTCGGCGGCCGGGTGGGCGCAGCGCCGGAGGAGTTCGGCCGTCCCGGCCGGACTCAGCGTGGCCAGTTCCCGTTGGTGGAAGTCCGACCATCCGGGCCGGCAACCGCCGAACCGCGACAGTCCCGTGGTCTCGGTGTAGCAGAGCAGAAAGCCTCGGGCAGCGTGCTCGACCAGCAGCCGCAACCATTGGCAGGAAAGGGAATCCGCCCAGTGCGCATCGTCGACCAGCAGCACCAGCGGTGAATTCCCGTTGGCGCGGAAGAGGTTTTCGGCAAGCTCCCGACAGCAGTCCTCGGCCGCCCGGTCCGCCGGCTGAGGCGCTCTCAGGCCGAGAGCGGCGAACGCCTGACGAGGCAGGGCCCAGGCACGAGCGGCCTCCGACGGGTAGCAGCGCAGTTCCAGCACCGGCCGGCCGGCCCGCCGAGCCCGCGCGGCGACGGCCCGCAGCAGGGCGCTGCGGCCGGTGCCCGGCGCGCCGTGGAAGGCCAGGACCGTACCGGGCGCATCGTCCGGAGTGTTGGCGAGTACGCGGTCGACCAGCGCCAGTTCGGCGTCACGTTCGAGGAGGGCGTCGCGCTCGAGAAGTAAGTCACCAGGGGAGGTCATGATGCCTCCCCGGCGTCGATCAGATCGGCCCGGCTGGTCACCGACAGCTTGCGGTAGATGTTGGTCAGGTGCAGTTCGACCGTGCGCGGCGAGACGAACAGCCCGGTCGCGATGTCGCGGTTGCTCGCCCCGCGCCTGACCAGGTCGGCCACCTCACGCTCGCGATCGGTGAGCAGCTGGGCCCAGCGGGCCGCCGTGCGCCGCGCCGCCGGGCGACGGGAGTCCGCCCGCCGGGTGGCCGGCCCGCGCATCCGCCCACCGGCCAGGCCCAGCGTCTGCCGGGCGACGGTGTCCAGCGCCCGCCAGCCCGAACTGGTGGCCAGCAACGCGGCCTGGCGCAGGTGCAGCCGGGCCGGGGTCGGCTCCTCCAGCCGCAGGAGGGTCCGTCCCAGCAGGTACTCCGCCCTGGCCTGGTCGGTCAGGGAGCACGAGGTCGCCAGTACCCGACAGGACTCCTGTAGCGGCTCCACGGCAGCCGAGGTCGGCACCGCCATCGCCTCGGCCAGCAGCAGCAGACCTCGGGCCCGCGCGGTGGGCCAGCGCCGCACCGGTTCCCTGGCCCGCTCGATGTGTTCGGCGGCTTCGCCGAACCGTTCCAGCGCGCTCAGGATCAGCACCGACTCGACCCACCAGGGCGCGAAAACCGGGTTGGCGACGCGGTATTCGTCGTGCCGCCGTTCGCATTCGGCCAGATAGCGCAGCGCCGACTCGGAGTCGCCGTGCAGGTTGCGCAGCCGGGCCAACCAGGTCAGCTGGAGCAACTGGTCCCAGTGGCTGTCCGGAGGAACCCGCAGCATCCGTTCGGCTGCGGCCGGTTTCTCCTCGTAGTACAGCGCGCTGGCCAGCGCGACCCTGGGCAACGCGGCGCCGGGGTCGGGCTGGGTGCTCCCGGACCGGGCGAGCAGGGTGGCGGCCCGCGCGTCGGACACCGCGCCGCGCGGGTCTCCGCAGTCGCGCAGCACCAGCGAGCGCACGGCCAGGGTGTGTCCCATCGTCGTCAGGTCGCCGTCGGCGATGCTGCCGGCCAGTTCGGCGTCCAGCGCGTGCAGGCTGTTGGGCAGGTCGTCGGCCAGGTGCAGCACGCGGGCCGCGCACAGCAGGGACTGGGGCGCCGCCGGCCCGTGATTGCCCAGCGCGCCACGAGCCCAGGAGGCGACGACCTCGAACCGCTGTCCGCGCATCGCCGAGGCCAGCACCCATCGGGGCGAGGTCAGCCCGGTCCGGGACGACTCGGCTCGGGACGACGCGGTTTCGGCCGGCGCGGCGGTGCCCGACCGGGACCACGGCATGTGCCAGGCAAGGTCGCGTCCGGTACTCAACACGGCCAGCGCGACCCCGGTCAGCAGGTGGGACTCCGCCCGCACCCGCGCGGAGTCCTCCTGGGTGCTGGCGAGCAGGTCCTTGACCAGTCCGATCGCTTCCCCGGTCGGCCTGGTCGCGCGGGCCAACTGGGCGAACAACGCCACCAGCGAGCGCCTGGCCCGCTCGTCGACCGGCAGGGTGATCACGACGGCCGCCTCGGCCATCCCCAGTTCGGCGTCGAGTACCGACAGCACCCTGACCAGCGCGAGCCGAACGCCCAGGTGCTCGGGCCAGGCCACGGCCGCGCTGGCCAGGTAGCGCACGGCGACAACCGGCTCCCGCTCCTGTTCGTCCGCGGCGGCCAGCAGCACGTCCAGCATCCACCGCTCGGTGAGCCGGGGCAGCGCCACCAGGTGCTCGGCGATCTCGACCACGGGGCGGGCCTCGTCGTTGAGCAGTCGGGCCGCCCTGGCGTGCAGTGCCACGGTGTCCGCGCCGGACCGCCCGCGCGCCCGGGACGGCACGCACCAGGCCGGGTCGTCGATGAGGGCATCGATGGCCGAGCGGACCCTGGGCCCGGCTGTCGCGGTCAGCCGGCTCACCAGTCCGGCGTCCGCGCTGCCCAGAACGTTCATCGCGGTGGCCACGGCCGTGAGGTGAGGGTTCTGCTCGACCGTTGCGCCGTGACCGGCAGCCTGCGCCGGGCGAGCGGTGGCCAGCAGCCGACACCGGCGCTGGGCGGCGATGCCGGCCAGCAGCCGATCCGCCGGACCACGCACGGTCGCGGTCCGCGCCAGCAGCAACATGATCGGCCGGTCGGAGTGCTCCCGCACCAGCGCGTCGAACCAGCGTAACGACGCCTCGTCGCACCACTGTGCGTCATCGACGACTATCGCCAGGGACGATTCCGCAACCTGGTGGGAAAAGGCCTGATCCGGGGTTTCCGCGCCTGTTTCGGCATGATCTTCGAACATCGCGCGTACGGCGCCGAACGGATCGGACGCCGCCCTCGGCGTAGCGCGGAAGTGGACCAACCTGTCGAAACGGATGCGCGCCGTGGATCGGAACTCCGCCAGCAATGCGCTCGTACCGCTACCCGCCCAGCCATCGATCACGACGACCAGGCAGCGACCGGCCAGCACCTCGCCGGCGTAACCGGCGAGCCTGTCGGCAGAGTCTGCCTGGTCACCGAGCGCTCTCGCGCTCGAACGGGTACTGGCCTGAGTCGCATAGCCCATATAGTCCCCAGCAAAGAATGACGATAGCGGATTCCGCGACGCGAACATCGAGAAAGACCGCCACAGAAGCGGAACCAGTACCCCCAGTGGTATGGCTCCACGCTACCGTCGTCTCCCTGAAGACTAGCGAGATACCTATACGGTCGCAACGCGACTGAGATACGTGCAACTAAAGTTGAGTCAGCCGACCTGAACACCAACTTTAGTTGGTTGTTCTACCGTGAAAGCCGCGACTTCCGTCGGGTCGATCACGGCGACGATCATCCTCGGACCCACCATCCACGCTGGTCAGCAGGCTGGCACCACAGTCGGCGCACTGCCGCCCCATACCCCGTTCGCGCCAGGTCAAACGCGAATGGTGCCGACAATCCCGGGGTCGAATACCACTAATGGCCTACCGGACGCAGATCTTCTCAACCAGTGGACGATCCTTATCTATGCTACAATTCTCGGCCAGTTCAGCCGGAAGTCGACCAACGGGACGGCCGACCGATAATACGGCTGGCTCGTCAAGCCGAACCGGCCCGCTCGCCGAAGTGGCGCGATACCACGATCGGCAAAGTCCACAATGGAGTCTGACACACGATGACGGTGGTGACATTGGTACCGTGGCGTTGACGACGACCTCGGTGACGCTCCCGGTCCGGCCGACCGGGCGGCAGTCACCACCGGCAACGACCGGCAGCCACCCGGCAGGAGCCGCCGCTGTCGCCCGAGGCCACCAACGGATACCGTCTACCGGGTGTGGCAAGCCTTGACCCAATCCCATCGTGAGCCACGCCACACGATGACGAACGCTCCGCGCCAGACGATCATCCTGCTGGTCCTGGCCGCGGCGCTCGCCGCGCTGGACATCTCAGTAGGCCTACAGGACAAACCCACCGGCGGGTTCGTCCTGCCGCTGCTGGTCGATCTCTCCCTGCCGCTGCTGGTCCGGTTCCCCCGATCGGTCGCCACGTTCAGCCTGGTCGTCACCGCGGTGATGGTCGCGGCCGAGTCCTACGCCCCCGGCCGATGGCTGCCGATCGAGTCGGTCACGCCGACCAGCGCGCCCCGGGCGATCACCATCGTCATCTACATCGTCGCGCTCAGCGGGGATCGCCGGTTCACGCTGCGCATCATGGCGATCTTCGCCATCCTCGCCGGGCACCTGTGGCATCCCACCTGGGGAGTCACTCCCTTCGGGCTGCTGAGCACCGTGGTGCCGGCGCTGGTCGCGCTCTACTGGGACGCGCGCAAGCAGCTCCTACAGTCACTGCGGGACCGGGCCGACCGGGCCGAACGCGAACAGCACCTGCTCGCCGAACAGGCCAGGATCGAGGAACGTCGGCGGCTCGCGGCCGAGATGCACGACGTGGTCAGCCATCGGCTGAGCCTGATGGTGCTCCATGCCGGCGCGCTGCGCCTGACCTCCTCCGACGAGGCCGTGCAGCACGCCGCCGAGGACATCCGCGAGTCCGGCACCCACGCCCTGCGCGAACTGCGGGACCTGGTGGGGCTGCTGCGCAGCGAGGAGCCGGCGGTGCCGAGGGGGGATGCGCCCTACGAGCGCGGCGGTAACGGCGGCAGCGGCGCGACCGCGCCGATGCCCGATGTCGGCGAACTCGTCACCGAGACCAGGTCGGTC
>CAJCJE010000507.1 GCA_903970565.1 Candidatus Melainabacteria bacterium
TGGGGGACAAGATGCCCGCGGCTTCGTCGTCGGGGTCTTGACCTCTTTCATGGGCTCGCCCGGCGCCCGACGACCACGACGTTCTCCGGCGGCCTGGCGTCAGTGCAGTGCGGACTCGGGAATGTGCAGCAACAGGCGTTCCTCGCCGTCCCCGGTGTCCGCGTCGTTCTCCACCCCGGCATCAGCGTTGACGGAGCGTTCTGGTCGCCGTTCCAGCCAGGGCTGATCCAGCAACTCGCCCATCGACCATATGCTTTCCTGGTCACCGTCGAGCACCAGCACACGCTCCGGTCGGCCGGCCTCGTCGGCGAAGGTGCGCCACCGGACACCGTCGCGGGGCCCGCAGCGGGTCACGACCGTCCAGAACCATTTCCATCGCATTGGCCGCCATGACATGCTCGTGCCGAGCAGGCTGGCCCAGGCCGGTACGCCGCCGACCAGGTGTGAGCTGTTCAAGGTGAACAGCGTGGCCCGTGTTCGGTGCGGCGCGTTCCAGCCGCTCGGCAACGCGGCGGCGACCGACCGCGCGGACATTACGTAGAGCCAGTCGCCGAACCAGGCCGGACCGACCCGCTGTCGCCACCATGCTGGTGGCGCTGCTGACGATCCTGTCGGCGTCGCCGGACTGGTGCCGGAGCGAGAGGTCAGTGGTCCGGTCCAGTGCGGGGTCGGAAACACGTAATAGACCGGCAGCGGTGGGCCGCCCGGTGGCTTGAGGTAGCGGCCGAGTTGCTGGGTGTCGATCTCCAACACGTGATCAGTGCCGCGCGCCATGGTGGTCTTCAGTTCCAACGCCAGCGTCTTGCCCGGTCCGGACGCGGCCAACCGAGGCAGTTCGGCCAGTACGTCCTCGCCGACGGTTGGCCACCATAGCGCGCCATTGGGAAACCGGTTGGACAGATAGATGCTGGTCCAGTGCTCCAGCGTCTTCTCCGGGATGGAGCGCTTCCTACCAATAGCCACGGATAGAGTCTATCCGTGCACTGGATGTTGCCGATCTGCCAGGTGGGCACCGGACGATCGCGGCAGACTGATGCCATGACCGTTCCGGCATACATGAACAGGTAGGTGCTCCGGTCGGATGAAGCCGTTCGTGGATTTTTTGGCAGCGTTGTCCGCGTGGTTCACTGGAGACCATATAGCGTTTGTTTCACTGGTCGTCGCAGCGCTCGCGCTTGTCGCTTCGTTCTGGGCGACGTTCATTTCCCGCATAAATCTCAAAGCCGCATTGCGCAGTGCCGCGGCAGCAGAAGAACAAGCGGAAGCTGCGATCGAACAAGCTCGGCAGGCAACCCATCAATCCTCCATCGCACGCGACACTGCGGAGGTCGACGCGCTATCAGCCGCGAAGGCTCGAATCGAGGATGCCGTGCCCAGCGTAGCCCTCATCATCTCACCGATGGATAAGGTGCCTCGCATCCTGCCCCAGAATGAACCGATCCCCGTCCCTCATCCCACGGCCGACGAAGCTGGGGAACGCAGTCTGGACTTCTCCGATTTTCGGAATGACACCGTCTACTTCGTTCTCCGCGGAATGCTGATCAACGACGGAGACCGCAGCGTCCGGATACAGACGTCAGACGCTAGGTTCTACGCGGGCCAGCACCCGATGACCGGTATCGACATACCACAACCGATGTGGTCAGACGCCGAGCAACGCCATGTGCTGGAGGCAGGACAGGCTGCCCTGTTTGAGTTGCTCCCCATGAAGCGGGTCGATGACATCATTGAGCAAGCTGAAAAGAGACGTGACAGCGAGGAGAAAATGCATTTCTCGCGCGAACAGATCATTTTTCTTCCGGGAACCCTCGACGAACCGCACCTGACTATTACTATCCTGACGTACGCAGAGCCATTCAAAAATCTCTACGGTAGCGATTTGCCGTTGATCATGCGGGCTAACAGCTACGTGCAGGTCGCGATCACGCGCGAACCGATGTATCCGCAGTCCTACGAGCATCTCCAAGCCGAGTTGCGCGGCGACAAGGACAAACTCTGGTCCCTTACGTACTTCGCCGAACAACAGCGATTGCGCGACCGTAAAGAGTAGGACAGTCCGACCTAGCCGCCGAGGCACCCACCACGGTTGCAAGGCGCGCGGCCATTGCCAAGCGGTTAGCCTCTTCGCAAGCTTGCTCCGGCCGATGGCCTCGGGCCGGACGAGGTCATCACTGCTGGTTGTGGCGTCGATCCTCCACCGTAACCAGCAGTGATGACTCTCGTCAACGTGCCCGGAATTCTTTCTCGGACGCCGACTGTCCGAACCTGACCACCCTCATCGCGCCACTCGCGCGACTTCCGAAGTGTCGATCATCTGACTTCACGTTCCAACCTGGGCTGCCATCTCCGCTGGGGCTGATCGCTGTTGCGAGTCAGCCCGGATGATCGCTACGAGGAGCCTGGAGCGGGCAGCACCGATGCGGAGCCTCCTGCGAAGCGTCTCGGCGGAGATCGGCCGGCGATGCTCGTCCCAATGACGCGCGTCCGCCGCCCTCGCCCTGTCAAGCAGATCGTCGTCAACCACGCTGGAAGCAGCAGGATCGCTCTGTCCATCAACCGGAGCGCCATCGGGCCTCGTAACCGCACCGGGCGATTCCGACACCGTCTGCTCGACAGGGGTCGGTTCGTCGGCGAACGGGGCCTTCATCCGCTTCGCGTCGTCGGAGCTTGCTTCGTCCAGTCGACCTGCGGTGGTCAGCGCTCTCAGCAGATCGGGGCCGACCTCGGCCCACCCGATCAGCAGCAACGGTCCCACGGCGTCGAACGCAGATTTGCCGTACTGACCGGCTACGAGCGGGTCAGCCACATTCAGCGCCAGGGTGACCGCGCTGGCGAAGATCAGCAGCCGGCGAGCTGGCCGCAGTTGCTCAGGTGTCGCCCCGGCCAGGGCCAGTTGCCGGATGCCGAGGAGGAGCCCGAGGATCGAGAGGTCGACGGCGGGTGCGACGAGGGGAGCGACCCAGGCCGGTACGCCCAGGCGGAGCGCGAGGTTGAGGACGTTGCCGAACCCGAACATGAAGGTGAGGCCGACGACGATGCCCATGATCACGGTCACCGCCTGAACGACAGTCGCTCTGCCTGAACCTGATGAACGGGGCAATTCACCCGTGGACGTGCTCATCGGTGGTCACCTGCTTCGATGCGCGTCCGCCCGTGGGTGTCACGGGTAGGGATGCCGCGTTCGCGGAGTTTGGTCAGCACTGTGGTGTGGTCGACGTCCAGGCGTTCGCCGACGCGGGCGAGCGACCAGCCGAGGCTGTAGAGGTGGATGGCGTGGTCGACCTGCTCGGGCGAGAGGCCGCGGCGACGCATCGGTACGCCGTGGCGGTGGAGGATGGTGCTGACCGTGCGCCGTTCGATGCCGAACTGGGCGCCCAGCTCGTAGACCGTCGAACCGGACCGGTAATCGGCGATCAGCTCCTGGATCTGGTCGATGCCGAGTTGCCGGGCACGCCGGGGGCGATCTTGTTCGACCGGCGCCGGGAGGAGTGTGTCGAGGTTGGGGAGCTTCTCGCGGAGCTGCTCCAGGGCTTTGACCTGGGCTTTCGGGTTATAATAAGCTTCCCCAACCTCCACCACAGCGGCCTTATTCGAACCGTGGTCCGAAAGGACAGCGGCGAGTAGATCCGCTTCAGTAGACAGGTTAAGCGAGG
>CAJCJE010000508.1 GCA_903970565.1 Candidatus Melainabacteria bacterium
TGTCGGCTCCCGCCGACCCGCATCGCGCCGCCTATGTCATGTTCACCTCGGGATCGACCGGTGACCCCAAGGGCATCGCGGTGAGCGAGGCCAACCTCGCCAACTTCCTGCGAACGGTCCGTGCGGACCCGGGACTGCTTCCCACCGACCGCATCCTGGCCCTGACCCCGGTGAGTTTCGACATCTCGTTGCTGGAACTGCTGCTGCCGCTGGCCTGTGGCGCCAGCGTCGAGGTGGCCGGCGAACGCACCAGACTCAGCGGCACGCTGCTCGCCGAGCGCATCACCCGCGGCGAGATCACGGTGGTCCAGGCCACGCCGTCGACCTGGCGCATCCTCGAAACGGCCGGGTGGCGTGCGAGCGGACCGATGACCCTGTTGTGCGGCGGGGAACATCTGCCGCCCCGGCTGGCCGAGTACCTGCTCGCCCAGGGCGCGGCCGTCTACCACATGTACGGCCCGACCGAGGCGACGATCTGGTCGAGCTGGCATCGCGTCGCCGACGCTCAGGACATCCACCTCGGCGAACCCGTCCACAACAGCCGGTACTACGTGCTCGACACCGAGGGACGGTCGGTCGCGCCGGGGATGCGCGGTGAGTTGGTGATCGCCGGTGACTGCGTCGGACTCGGGTACCTCGACGCCCCGTCCACGGCGTTTCGCCCGCTGGCCGACGGCTCGCCCGCCTACCGCACCGGGGATCTCGTCCGCTACGACGCGCCGGGCCGCGTCAGCTACCTGCGCCGTCTGGACGACCAGCGCAAGGTCAACGGCTACCGGGTCGAACCCGGTGAGGTGGCCGCCGCGGTGCAGCGTCACGCCCCGACGGCGACCGTGCATACGGTGGTACGCACCGATCCCGAACCGCACCTGTGTTGTTTCGTGTGGCTGCCCGCCGAGCAGGAGTTCGACGTCGAGGCCGTACTGGGCTGGTGCCGCAGGACACTGCCGTACTACCTGGTGCCAAAAGAGCTGCACCGGCTACCGCGTATTCCGTTGACCAGCAACGGAAAAGCCGACCTGACGCGGCTGGCACGGGCCCCGCTGGCCGAGTTGGGGGTCGGTTCGGCTCCCACCCCGTCCGTTCCGGCGCGGCACCCCGCTCCGTCGGAGGGTGCGCTCGTCGCCGAGTTGGCGCGACTGATCGCCGCCGAGTTGCACATGTCCGTTCCCGACGTCGACGAGCCGCTGGGCTATCAGGGTGTCAACTCGTTGGGCTACAACACGTTGGCGGTGGTACTCGGCCGGCGTTACGGCGTCGTCCTGCACGCGCACGACTTCTACCGGATGAACACCGTGCGTGGCATCGCCGCCGCCGTCACCGAGTTGACCGAGGACCAGCGTGCGGACCGGCGGTCCCGGCCCGCGCCGCCGACCCCTTCCCGTGCGCCGGCCGCCGATGCACGGGAGGAGCGCCTGGCCATCGTCGGACTCGACGCGGTGCTGCCCGGTGGCGCGGACCCCGAGTCGTTCTGGACCGCGCTGCTCGCGGGCACCGACGCGGTGCGACCGGCCGACGCCACGCGCGGGCTGGGTGAGGAAATGGCCGCGTTCCTGCCCGACGTGCGTGGGTTCGACGCCCGGTTCTTCTCGATCTCGCCGCTGGAGGCGACCTGGCTGGACCCTCGGCAGCGGCTGCTGTTGCAGTCCTGCTGGCGCACCCTGGAAGACGCCGGCTACCCCCCGGCGCGGCTGCGCGGCTCCCGGACCGGGTGCTACATCGCGGCGACCGGCAGCGACTACGCGCTGCTACAGGCGAGGGCGGACGCGGCACAGGTGCCCTACTCACTGGTGGGCCACTCGTCGAGCCTGCTCGCCAACCGCCTGTCGTCCTACTTCGACTGGCGCGGTCCGTCCGCGACGCTGGACACTGCCTGTTCCGGCTCACTGATCGCTCTGGCCAGGGCATGTCGTGACCTGCGCGCCGGCGTGTGCGACACCGCCGTCGTCGGTGGCGTGAACCTCATCCTCGACGCGCAGATCAACGAGGGCCTGCGGGCGGCCCGGCTGCTCTCACCCGACCACCGGTGCGCCACGTTCGCCGCCTCGGCCAATGGTTACGTCCGCGGCGAGGGGTACGGCACCTTCCTGGTCAGGCGCTTGGACGAGGCCGTCGCCGAGGACGACAACATCCTCGCGGTGGTGGAGAGCGTCGCGGAGAACCACGGTGGCCGCGCCAACTCGCTCACCGCGCCGAACCCCGACGCCCAGTACCGCCTGCTGCTGGACGCCTACACGCCCGAACTGGCGGCCAGCACCGGTTACATCGAGACGCACGGCACCGGAACGGAACTCGGTGACGCGATCGAGGTGGGCGCCCTGACGCGGGCGTGGGCGGAACTGGTGCCGGGACCGCAACGCGGCCCGGTCTGGCTCGGTGCGGTCAAAACCCAGGTCGGGCACCTGGAACCGGCGGCCGGGATCGCCTCGGTCACCAAGGTGGTCAAGGCGTTCGAGCACCAGACCCTGCCGGCCAACCTGCACTTCACCGAACTCAACCCGGCCATCACCCTGACCGACACCCCGTTCCGGGTACTGGAGAAGACCGTGTCCTGGCAGGGCGATGCCGAACCGTTGGTCGCCGGCATCAGCTCCTTCGGCTTCGGTGGGAGCAACGCGCACGTCGTGCTGTCCGCGCCGCCGCGATCCACCTCCCGGCCGACGCCGCCCGGGGACAGCTACCTGGTCCCGCTCTCGGCCCGCAGCCGGTCCGCCCTGCGGGCGATGGTCGAGCGATTGATCGGCCACCTCGAACACGCCGACCGGCGGCTGGACGGGTACCTGCCTGATCTGGCCCACACCCTGTGCACGGCGCGCGAGCACTTCGTCTTCCGGCAGGCGTGGCTGGTCCCGTCCGTCGACGCGCTGCTGGACGCGCTGCGGACGGCGGGCGACCCGGTGCGCGTGTCGCAGCCCGAGGACCCACCGAACCCGGTCGAGACGGCCGACCCCGAACAGGCGTTGCGCGCCTACCTGGCCGGGCGCCCCGTGCACTGGCCGGCCCTGTTCGCCGGGCGGCAACCGCGCCGGCTGCGGTTGCCCACCTACCCGTTTGACGAAACCGACTTCTGGTTCACGGACTGAGGAGCGCAGCACATGTCGCCGACCGCGGTCGTTCCGGCCGAACTCGTCGAGCTTCCCGAACCGGGCACGGTCCGGGTGCTCCTCGACCCCGAGCACACCCACCTGCGCGAACACCGGGTAGGTGGCCGTCGGGTGTTGCCCGGTGTCGTCTGCCTGGAGCTGGCACTGCGCGGCGCCGCCCGATGCTGGCCCGGCAGCGAGGTCTTCGGCATCGTCGACGCCGCCTGGTTACGACCGATCA
>CAJCJE010000509.1 GCA_903970565.1 Candidatus Melainabacteria bacterium
GCCCGCCGAGGTGCTCGCCTCCGTCGACGTGGTCCTCGGCGATGTGCGCGACCAGAATTCGGCGGCCGAACTCGTTGGTGACGCCGAGGCCGTCTACCACCTCGCCGCGCTGATCGCGATCCCCTACTCCTACCGGGCGCCGCGTTCCTATGTGGACACCAATGTGATCGGCACGATGAACGTGCTGGACGCGGTGCGCGCGGCGAACACCCCCCGGCTGATCCACACCTCCACCTCGGAGACCTACGGCACCGCTCGTACCGTGCCGATCGAGGAGACCCATCCGCTCCAGGCCCAGTCGCCCTACGCGGCCTCGAAACTGGCCGCGGACAAGCTGGTCGAGTCCTACCACCTGAGTTTCGGAGTGCCCGCGGTGACACTCCGTCCGTTCAACACCTTCGGACCGCGCCAGTCCGCGCGCGCGGTCATCCCGACCGTGATCAGCCAGATCGCCGCCGGCGCTGACGTGATCAAGCTGGGCGCACTCGACCCGACGCGGGACTTCCTGTACGTCAAGGACACCGCCGCGGCATTCGTGACGCTGGGCACCGCACCGGCCTCGTCGGTGGTGGGTGAGCTGTTCAACGCCGGGACCGGCGAGGAGGTGTCCGTCGGCCAGGTCGCCGAGGACATCAGCAGACTGATGGGCCGCCGCGTCGAGATCACCGAGGACTCCCAGCGCATCCGACCGAAGAACTCCGAGGTGCAGCGGCTGATCGCGGACGCGCGCAAGCTGCACGAGCGCACCGGCTGGAAACCCGAACACACCAGGGACACCGGGCTGCAACGGACCATCGAGTGGTTCCAGCAGCCAGGCAACCTGGCCAGGTACAAGCCCGGAATCTACAACCAGTAACCAGGAGGAAGCCATGCACGCGATCATCCTGGCGGGCGGCAAAGGTGTTCGACTTCGCCCGTACACGACCCGACTTCCCAAGCCGCTGGTGCCCATCGGCGACGAGTTCTCCATCCTGGACATCGTGCTGCGGCAACTGGCCCAGCAGGGTTTCGACACCGTCACCCTGGCCATCGGCTATCTCGGTGACCTGATCCGCTCCTACGTCGGCGACGGCAGCCGGTGGGGCATGACCATCGAGTACACCACCGAAGACGAACCGCTCGGCACGATCGGGCCGGTCCTACAGATTCTGGACACGCTGCCGGACTACTTCCTGGTGATGAACGGTGACGTGCTGACCGACCTGCCCTACGCGGATCTGCTCGCCAAGCACGTCACCAGTTCGGCACCGCTGACCGTGGCCACCTACAAGCGCCAGGTGAAGATCGACTTCGGGGTGCTCAACACCTACCAGGGCCAGATCATCGAGTTCACCGAGAAGCCGACGCTGGACTACCGGGTCAGTATGGGTGTCTATGGGATGAGCCGGCAGACCCTCGTCGACTACCCGGCCGGCATTCCGCTGGGCTTCGACGAACTCGTGCTCGATCTGCTGGCCAAGGACCGGTCACCGCAGGAGTACGACTTCGGTGGCTACTGGTTGGACATCGGCCGGCCGGACGACTACGACAGGGCCAACGCGGAGTTCGACGGCATTCGCGGACACCTGTTGAAAGGGGCGTAACCGCGCGATGCGTCGAGTAGTGGTGATCGGCGCCGGCGGCTATCTCGGCCGGCCCGTGTTCGACCTGTTGGCGGCACAACCCGACCTGCTGGTGCGGACCGCGTCGCGGTCCGCACCGTCGATCGGGGGCAACGACCGCCGACTCGACCTTGCGGCGGAGGACGGTTCGCTCGACGCCGTCCTCGCCGCCGAGGCACCGGAGGTGGTGGTCAACTGCGCCGGCGCGGTGGCCGGCACCGATGCGGAACTGGTCAGTGCCAACGTCACCGGACCGGCCAACCTGGTCGCCGCGCTGGCCAGGGTGGCGCCGGGCAGCCGGTTGATCCACCTCGGTTCCGCCGCGGAGTACGGGGTGACCGAGATCGGCGTACCGATCACCGAGGACATGGGCGGCGAGCCGGTCGGCGGCTATGGGCACAGCAAGCTGGCCGGTACCCAGCTGGTCACCCTCGGCAGTTCGGTCGGCCTGGACACGCTGGTACTGCGGGTGTTCAACCCGATCGGTCCGCACGCGCCGGCCGAAAGCCTGCCCGGCCGGGTGGTCGGCGAGCTGCGCAGGGCCACCGCCGAGGCCGACGACATCCGCCTGGGGCCGCTGGGTTCGGTGCGGGACTTCGTGGACGTCCGGGACATCGCGGAAGCGGTGCTGGCCGCAGTCACCGTGCCCGGTTTCGACCGGCCGATCCTCAATCTGGCCAGCGGCATCGGCACCCCGATTCGGTCCGTTGTGGACGAACTGGCGAACATCGCCGGGTTCACCGGCGCGGTACTGGAATCGGCGGCCGGTTCGGTCCGCTCGGCCGGGGTCGCCTGGCAGCAGGCGGACATCACCGCGATCAGCACCTCGCTGGGCTGGAAACCACGGATACAACTGCTCGATTCACTCACCGATCTCTGGCGGTCCGCGACATGAGTTCTGCTATCGGGCCGGTGGTACCGGCCTATTTCCATCCCGCGCTGGCCGCGGCCGACTGGGCCACCCTGGCCTCGGTGGCGCCCCAGCTCCAACTGGTGGTCCTGAACGTGGCCAACGGCCCCGGCGAGGTCGAGGACCCGGCGTTCGTCGACGTGGTCCGGAACGCGCGGACGGCCGGGGCCCCCTTTGCCGGCTACGTGGACACCAACTACGGCCGCAAGACCAGCGACGAGGTGCTCAGCGAACTGCACCGGTACTGGAAGTGGTACGGGGTGTGCAACGTCTTCCTGGACCGCTCGGCCAGTGGCGTGGAGCATGTGTCGCGCTACCGCGAGATCGCGGTGCACTGCCGGGCGTTCGGCGCGGACCTCGTCGCGTTCAACCACGGCACCTACCCGGCCCCGGAATACGCCGAGCACGCCGACCTGCTCGGCACGTTCGAGGGACCGCTGCCGGCGTTCCTGGACCTGGAGGTGCCGAGCTGGGTGCACGACCTGCCGGCGCGGCAGTTCTTCCACCTGCTCTACAGCACTCCGACGGAGGTCGCGGAGCCGGTCCGGCTCCTGTCCGAGGAACGCAATGTCGGCGCGCTCTACCGGACCGAACTCAGCCCGCCCAACCCGTGGTCCGGGCTGCCGGCCGACTTCCCGAACGCACCGAGCCCCCTTTCCGGCTGGCTGGAGTGATCCGGCGGCGGGTCGACCGGCCGACCCGCGCCGGTCTCGCGCCGCGTCCGGCGAGACCCTCTCGGGCCGCACTGTTGCTGGCCGTGCTGTGCCTGGCCACCGGTCTCGCCGCCTGCGCGAGCCGGCCGACCGCCATCGCGGCGCCGCACCCCGCGTCGGCCAGCACCACCAGCGCGCCGACCACGACCACGGCACCCACCGGCAGCCCGGTTGCGCCGACGACCTCGGCCGCGCCCCCGCCGGCTGCGTCGAACACGCCGAGCGCGGCGAGTTCCAGCGCCCCGGCCAGCACCGCGCGGTGGGTGCCCGCGCCGGGCACCGCATGGCAGTGGCAGCTGACCGACCCGGTGGACACCAGCGTCGACGTGCCGGTCTACGACGTGGACAGCACGTACACCAGCGCGGCCACGGTCGCCGCGCTGCATTCGATGGGGCGCAAGGTGATCTGCTACGTCAACGCGGGCGCCTGGGAGGACTTCCGGCCGGACCAGCAGGCGTTCCCGAGTTCGGTACTGGGCGACGGGGACGGCTGGCCGGGCGAGAAATGGCTGGACATCAGGCAGATCAGCATTCTGGAGCCGATCATGGCGGCGCGTTTCGAGGCGTGCCGGGCAAAGGGGTTCGACGGGATCGAGGCCGATCTTGTCGACGGATACACCGACACGACCGGCTTTCCGCTCACCGCCGCCGACCAGTTGCGCTACGACCTGATGCTGGCCGGCCTCGCGCACGGCCTCGGCCTGTCCATCGGGTTGAAGAACGACCTCGACCAGGTGCCGCAGCTCGTCGGCGTCTTCGACTTCGCCATCAACGAGCAGTGTTTCCAGTACTCCGAATGTGACCAGCTATTGCCGTTCATCAAGGCCGGCAAGGCGGTCTTCGAGGTCGAGTACCAGTTGAGCAACAGCCAGTTCTGCGCGCAGGCCGACGAGATGGGCTTCTCCTCGATGCGCAAGAACCTCGCGCTGGACGCACCGCGCTGGCCCTGCTGACCCTTCCCACGCCACTCCCCCCACGGCGGACCGTCCCTGGAACTGCTGCTCGGGAACGGTTCGCCACAAGGTGGAACAGCGGATCAGGACAGCAGGATGATCGCCACCACGGCCACTACGACGACGACCGCCGCAATACCGATGATGATGGGAAGGTTGCCATTACTACGCTTGCGCTCGTCCTTGGCGCGCTCGCGCCACTGGACAAAGCTGGTTTCGTCGCCACTCACGGAATCCGACCCTAGCGGTGATGAGATCGTTCGATCCGATGGACCCCGACCGCCCAGGAGGGGTCACGCTCCGTATAGAGTTTCCGCGAGACGGGCGGCCACCGCGAACCGAGGGCGGGCAGTCGAGCGGCTCGGGCGAACTGGGATCTGAAACTCTCCGTCACCAATCGCCTTGGTTATACAGATATTGAACGCGCAGCCAACTCGGCCCCAGGCAGTGTGGCGATCTTCACAGGCATCCCTACCGGCGTGCGGTATATCGACCCCACCAGCAGTGATGCGAGAACAAGACCTTTCGTACATTCCGCACAGAAGTTGGATCAGGCACGAACACCCCA
>CAJCJE010000510.1 GCA_903970565.1 Candidatus Melainabacteria bacterium
CGGCCGCTGCTGCCGGCCGGGTCCGGCTCGTTGGTGCTGGTCACCAGCCGGCGCAGGCTGGACGGACTGGTCGCGCGTAGTGGGGCCCGGCTGCTGTCGCTGGACACCCTGCCGGCCGAGGCCGGGGTCCGGTTGCTCGCGCGGGCCGCCGCCGATGCCGGTGTCGACGTCACCCTCGCTCAGGCGGAGGCGCTCGCGAGGCTGTGCGACAACCTGCCGCTCGCGCTGCGGGTGATCGCCGCCCGGTTGGCGGTGCATCCGGAGCGGGCCGTCGACGACCTGATCGTCGAACTGTCCGACGAGCACACCCGGCTGGCCGCGCTGGATCTGGAGAACGCGGACACCAGCGTCAGCGCGGCACTGGACGTGTCCTACCGGGGGCTGCACCCGGAGGTCGGCAGCGCGTTCCGGATGCTCGGATTCGTGCCCGGCCTCGCCGTGGACGCCTACGTCGTCGCCGCGCTGTGCGGCACCGACGTCGACTCGGCCGGGCGTCGGCTGCGCGCGCTGGTCGAGGCGAACCTGATGTCCACCTCCGGGGCGAGCCGGTTCGTCATGCACGACCTGGTTCGGTTGCACGCCAGGGGTCTTGCCGAAACCGAGCTGTCGCCGAACGCCGCCGACGAGGCACTCGGCAGGCTGCTGGGCTACTACCGGGCCACCTGCGACGCGGCCCGCCGGCAGCTGCATCCGCCCAGCGACGATCTTGACTTCTTCGCGCTGTACCGGCGGATCGCCCGGCCGCCGCTGCCGACCGCCCGGCACGCGCTGGACTGGTTCGAGGCGGAGTGGCAGAACCTCAACGCGCTGCTGCGGGTCACCATCGCCGCCGGCCGGCATCTGGAGGCCTGGCATCTGGTCGCGCTGTGCTCGCACTTCCTGAGCACCCAGGCCAGTTACGCGGACTGGTCGACCTGGGCCAAGCTCGGCCTGTCCTCGGCGCGGGCGGTCGGTGACACCGACGGTGAACTACAGATGCTGATCGTGCTGTCCACCGCGCGCAGCCGCTACGGCCTGGCCGGCGAGGCACTGGAGGACGCCCAGCTGGCGCTGCGGATCGCGACCAAGATCGGCGACCCCCGGCACATCCGGACCGCGCTGGGCAACGTCGCCAGCGGCCTGTACGGCCAGCGGCGCTTCCGTGAGGCGCTGGTGTGCGACCAGGAGGCCTACCAGCTCGCGGTCGAGGCGGGTGACCGGATGGCGCAGGCGCACGCGCTGAACAACATGTCCCAGGTCGAGCGGGAGATGGACCAGCGTGAGGCGGCGCTTGAGCATGTGCGGGCCGCGGTCGAGTTGTTCAAGGAACTCGGCGACTTCGGCTACTACCTGCTCGCGCTGAACAACCTCGCCGAGCTGTGCACCGAACTCGGCAGGCTGGACGAGGCCGAACTGCTGGCCAGGCAGGCACTCGGGCTCTATCCGGCGCAGCGGCCGGACCTACAGCGCGCCTTCACCGTCGAACTGCTCGGCATGGTGCTGCTGGCCAGGGGCGATCCCGGCGCCGCCGACCAGCTGCGCGCGGCGCTCGCGCTGTCGGAACAACTCGGCTCCCCGCGTGCGGGCGCGATCCGCGCGATCATCGCCTCGCTGGCCCGCGACTGACCACGGCCCGCGATCCGCGGACACGCCGCGCCACGATCGATGGCGCTGCTCGACGATGGCGAGATCCCCGTATCGGGCGAAGTCGATAGCAGTCTCCCAATTCGGACGAGGACGCGATATAGTCGACGGTGAGTAAGGGCTTCGACACCTGATGTGTCGCCCACTCGGCCAGGGCCGGTGAATAACCCACGGCAATCGTTTGCACGGCGAAAATCGCGCTCGTGTTTAGCGTTCGTTTAGTCCCTGTGCAGGCCGCCCTGACAAGGTAAACCTGAGTCGGTGAGAGATCTTCCGCCGACATCAGGGTGGTACTGGGAAGAGTTAGGTCTGCCGCCCGCCATTCGGCCGGCGCCTGGGGGAGGCGCCGGCCGGGTGGGTACCAACCGGCTGATCCCGCTCCTCGTTTTCTGGTGTTACTGACCCGCCTCGACCGGTGCCAGCGGCGCCAGTTCCGGCCGCTTCGGTGGTACGCCGTCGCCGGAGGACTTGCCGCGAACGTGCCGGCCGATCCAGGGCATGAAATGGTCCCTGGTCCAGTGCCAGTCCGAGCGCCGCAGCTCCAGCCAGTCGGCGGGCGGGGCCGGCGGCCACGGCTCGTTCCAGTCCGCGTCCACGTCGACACCGAGGACCTCCGCCGTACGCAGCGCGACCCGTCGATGCCCCTCCGGTGCCAGGTGCAGCCGGTCCGGGCTCCAGGCGCGTGGGTCCTGTAGCGCCCGCATCGACCAGATGTCCACCACCAGGCAGTCGTGCCGGTCGGCGATGGCACGCAGGTGCCCGTTGTAGGTCGCGATCCGGCCACGGACGTGCCGCAGTACCGGGGTCGGCCGGGTGTCGAAGCCGGTGAAGATCAGGACCTCGCTGCCGGCCGCCCGCAGCTGGGCGACGCCGCGTTCGTAGCACTCCGCGATGACGTCCGGGTCGCCGCCGGGCTTGAGGATGTCGTTGCCGCCCGCGCAGAAGCTGACCAGGTCGGCGCCGGAACTCAGCGCGAACGGGAGCTGGTCGGCGACGACCTGGTCCAGGTACTTGCCGCGCACCGCGAGGTTGGCGTAGCGCAGCTCGGGCTGTTGGACGGTCAGCAGTTCGGCGAGCCGATCGGCCCAGCCTCGGAACTGTCCGTCCGGGCCGGGGTCGTTGAGGCCCTCGGTGAAGCTGTCTCCGATCGCGACGTAATTCTTCCAGCGGTGCACGACGGTTCCTCCCTTGCCTGCCGCCTCCGCGTTCGGCTGCCGCCTGCCGACCGGGACGTTGCGCTGTCGCTTAGCTTAGCTAAGTAATCTTTCTCCGGGGGTCGAGTGGACGGGAAGTGTGGCCGAATCCGCGGCCGTTCGGTGCTGCTGGGGTCGAGTCAGCCCGTTGACCTGCGATGTGTTGACGAATCCGGTGTCCGGCGAGCTATGTTGGACTCTTCCCCTCCTCTTGTTGGGCGGGTTATTTTCGTATCAGTATGGTTTATTGTTAGAAATTCACTGGACGTCGTTCGAGCTGGCCAGTATTTTCAAATGGTCTGGACCATTGGGAGGCTTCAGTGGAGTCGGTTGTCGCAGCGCCAAGGGCGCTTGTCGATGGGGCCATCACCGGCCCCGCCTACGTTCGTGTCCATGATGGACAGATCGTCGATATCGGCACCGAGAACAACGTCGGATCTGGTGCGATGGAAGCCTTCGACACCGGCCTGCTGACTCCCGGTCTGGTCGACATCCAGGTCAACGGGGCCTTCGGCATCGACTTCGCCGAGGCCGACGCGCAGAGTATGCGGCTGGTCGCGACCTCGCTGCCCAGCACCGGGGTGACCAGCTTCCTGCCGACCCTGATCACCGCGCCGGTGCCGGTCATCCTCGAACAGGCCCGCGCGGTGCTCGCCAGCGCCGCCGCGTTCGCCGGCAGCCCCTCCAGGTGCACGCCGAGGGAGCGGGCGGCGGGGCTGCGCATGGTCACCCTAGATC
>CAJCJE010000511.1 GCA_903970565.1 Candidatus Melainabacteria bacterium
ACCGGCGTCGGCGGGCTCACCCTCGGCGGCGGCATCGGTCACCTGATGCGCCGCTGCGGGCTGGCCACGGACAACCTGGTCGAGGCCGACCTGGTGACCGCCGACGGCCGCCGCGTCACCGTGGACGCGACCAGCGACCCGGAACTGCTGTGGGGGCTGCGTGGCGGCGGCGGCAACTTCGGGACCGTGGTGCGGTTAGGTCTGCGGCTGCACGAGGTGGGCCCGACCGTCCTGGCCGGAATGGTCATCCATCCGCTGGACGACGCGCCCGCGGTGCTGGCCCACTACCGCGACCTGATCGCCGATGCCCCGGACGCGCTTGGAACGATCCTCAACCTCCGGCTCTGCCCGCCCGTCGCGGCCATCCCCGAGCGGCTGCACGGGTCCCCGGTCGTGGCCATCATCGTGTGCTGGTCCGGCGACATCGAGCAGGGAGAGGCGTTCCTGCGCCCGCTGCGCGAGTTCGGGCGCCCGGTGCTGGACACGGTCACCCCCATGTCGTACGTGGTCCTACAGCGTATGCTCAACGACACCTCGCGCGCGGGCGACCGCTACTACTGGCGTTCGGCGGACATCGGGCCGCTCACCGACGAGGTCATCGCGATCATCGTCGAGCACGTTTCCCGGATCACCTCGCCGCTGTCGGCCGTGCCGGTCTACCACCTGGGCGGGGCGGTCGGCCGGGTGCCGGACGAGGACACCGCCTTCGGATCGCGCCACGCCAGTCACGACATCAACGTGTTCGGCCACTGGGTGCCCGACCGGGACGACCGGGACCGCCACGTCGCCTGGGTCCGCGAGTTCAGCGAAGCGATGGCGCCCCACGCCGTCGGGAAGTACGTCAACTTCCTCAACGACGAGGGGACCGACGGCGTGCGGGCGGCGTACGGCCAGCGGTGGCAGCGCCTGGTCGCGCTCAAACGGCGCCTCGATCCGGAAAATCTCTTCCGGTACAACTTCAACATCGATCCGGGTTGGCCGGATGAGGAAACCTCATGAGATTCGGCATCCAGATCGTCCCGGAGGACCGCTGGCAGACCGCGCGAGAGAAGTGGCGCCTGGCCGAGCAGCTGGGATTCGACCATGCCTGGACCTACGACCACCTGAACTGGCGGTCGTTTCGCGCGAAGGACTGGTTCACCGCCATCCCGACGCTGACCGCCGCCGCGGTGGAGACCACCCGCATCGGGCTCGGCGTTCTGGTCGCCTCGCCCAACCTGCGCCACCCGGCGTACCTGGCCAAGGACGTCACCGCCGTCGACGACATCGCGCGGGGCCGCCTCATCCTCGGCCTCGGCTCCGGTGCCGAGGGCTTCGACTCCACGATGACCCGCCGGGCCCCGTGGACCCGGCGCGAGCGCGCCGAGCGGTTCGCCGAGTACGTACGGCTCACCGACCTGCTTCTGCGGCAGCCGGTCACCACGTTCGACGGCCGCTACTACGTGGCCAGCGAGGTTCATTCGTATCCGCCGTGCCAGCAGCGGCCCCGCGTCCCGTTCGCCATCGCCGCCGCCGGGCCGCGCGGCCTGCGCCTGGCGGCCGAGTACGCCTCGTACTGGGTGACCACGGGCGAGCCCAACCGGGTCGAGAGCGCGCCGTACGAACAGGCGCTACCCATCGTGCGGCGGCAGGTGGAGGCACTGGAGAAGGCCTGTGTGGAGGCCGGCCGTGACCCCGCCGCGGTGGCCCGGTTGATGATCTGCGGCCCGAGCGCGGGCGGTGTCCTCGACTCGCCGGGGGCGTTCTTCGACGCGGCGGGCCGATTCGGTGAAATCGGCATCACCGATTTCGTCGTGCAATGGCCGCGGCCGTGCGAACCGTTTTCCGGAAAAGTCGAGATTCTGGAGAAAGTGGCCGAGGACCTGAATCGCCCCCGAAACAGGTGACGCGGCGACGGAATTACCGTCGCCTAGCATCTGGAGAAGAGTTCACAATTCGACTGACGAGGATGGCGTGATCCGATGCGAACCCATTATGTGGCGGACACCCCACTCGATGACGCCCGGCTCGCCAAAGACCTCGATGCGAGCGAGTCGTTTCCGTGGTCCGAGGCGCACAGCGAATACGTTTCCGGCGGTGCCTACAAGAGCTGTATGCTCTGGACCAGGGGCGGGCACGCCGGTGACGGAGTGGTCACCAAATACGATCACAGCCAGCCCGCCGCGTTCACCGAGTACGGCAGGGCCCTTCCCTATCTGCGCGAGCTGATCAGCACGGTGGTCGACCTGGACCGGCTGAACTTCGCGCGGTTGGCGAAGGTGCGCAACAGCGTGATCGTCCCGCACCGGGACCTGCTCGAGCTCAGCGACATCCCGGACGACGTGCGCAACGTCCACCGGGCGCACATCCCGCTCATCACCAACGAGGACTGTCTCTTCAACGAGGGCAACACCGTGTACCGGATGCGCCGGGGCGAGATCTGGTTCCTCGACGCCTCGCAGATCCACTCGGTGGCGGTGCTCTCGGCCGAGGAGCGGGTCCACCTGATGATCGACTTCGTGGACGCGCCGTCCACCAAACCGTTGATCACGATCGAGGGTCGAAGCGCCGACGCCGGTATCCCGAGGGACCGGACGGTCACACGACCGCCGCTCACCGACACCGACCGGGCCAGCCTGCTGCGACTGGCCGGCGTCATGACGATGGAAACGGTGAGCGACATATTCAGCATCGTCATCAAGAAACACTACCGGTACGACGGTGGCGACGATTTTGTGTGGACCACGATGATGGACATCGCGCGCGATTCCGGGGACCCGGAAATAATCCGGCACATCGAGGAGCTGCGCCGTTACTTCACCGTGGAACGGTCCGCCGAATAACGGCGCGAGTCGTTTCCCGGCGACGGCTGAGTCAGGAGGCAACCTTGGCCCCAATTACATCTGACGTGGTCGGCCCGGCGCCGCTGGTCGGCGCGATCGACCACGTGGGCATCCAGACGATGGACCTGGACAACGCCGTCAACTGGTACCGGGAGTTTCTGGGCGGCACGGTCTCCTGGGAGATGAACGGCGGTTTCTCCGACCTGAGCCGGCGGCGGCTACCAGGGCTGGCCCGCCTGGTCGAGGTGGCCGTGGGCGGCATCCGCCTGCACCTGTTCACCCGCGACACCGGGACGCACGCGCCGCCGGCCGGCGAGGTGAACCAGTTCCAGCACCTGTGCATCCGGGTCGACACGCCGCAACAGCTGCGGCTGTGGCGGCGCCGGTACCTGGAGCTGCTCGGGTCGGGCCGCTACACCTTCGTCCGCGCCGAGCCGGCCACCGAGATCGACACCGACGCCGCGGGCATGCAGAGCTTCTACGCCTACGACGTCAACGGTCTGGAAGTCGAGTTCACCTACCAGCCGG
>CAJCJE010000512.1 GCA_903970565.1 Candidatus Melainabacteria bacterium
CTGCTGGCGGAGTATCCGAAGACTCGCACGGACCGGGTTGGTCTTCAGACCCATTTTCCGGACGATGCCGAGCTTGTCCGGTCGGTGATGGCGCCGTTGGCGTTGCCGGTGGCCGATCGGGAACGCCTGTTGCGTTGTCTGGATGTTTCGGCGGAGGTGGCCAGGATCGGTCGGGTGTGGCCGTCGCCGACGGTGTGGGAGTTGGACGCGCGGGAGCGGGTGCTGGATCAGGCGTGGCGGTCCACGTTGGAGTTGGACCCGGTGCAGGCGCGGGTGTTGTGGGAGTCGGAGACGATCGCGTTGTTGGCGTATATGGGTGCCAGGGCCGAGAATGCCGTGACGGGGAGCGATCGTGCTTGAGTTGTTGGAGGAGCGGTTCCGGGGCGCGTTCGCGTGTCCGACCTGCCGTGGTGGGCTGACCGGTGCGGGGCAGGATTCGCATTGCGCGCGGTGTGGGCGTACGTACAGTGGCTCGGCCGGGTATGTCGATTTCGCGCCGGAGATCAGGATGAAGCCGGGCCTTGGTCCGTTCTATATGCAGGACCCGTTGCATGTGACCAGGTATGAGCCGGCGACGAGAGACGCTTTTCTGGACATCATGGGTGAGAACTGGGCGCGGGAGTTGACGCCATCGGTTGAGGACGACTATCTGCGTGCCGGTCTGGAGTCGGCCGAGGGGTTGGTGTTGGATCTGGCGTGTGGTTCCGGGCGGTGGACGCGGACGCTGATGCGGCAGTTGGGTGGTGGCCGGGTCGTCGGTCTGGATCTGAGCGTGGCGATGATTGATCTGGTGCGGGCGGCGTTGCCGGAGTTGTGTGTGGTGCGGGGTACCGCGCTGCGGTTGCCGTTCGCGGATGGTTCGCTCGGGGCGGTGAACTGTTCGAATGCGTTGCAGTTGTTGCCTGATCCGCGTGAGGTGTTGCGTGAGGTCGGCCGGTGTCTGGGTCCTGGTGGGGTGTTCACGGCGTTCACGTTCCGCCGGTCCGATCGGCCGGCGTATCGGTATTTTCAGCGCCGGCATGAGGACACGTTCAGTGTTCGGGCGTTTCCTGTCGCTGATCTGGTGACCTGGTTGGCGGCGGCGGGCCTGGAGTTGGTGGATCTGCGCACGCCGGCCGGGATGGTGTTGTTCACCGCGCGGCGCGGTGCCGGGTCTCGGCCTGACTGAGTTTCCGTGCGGTGTCACCGAATGCGTATCCTGCGTCTGCTCGTAGCGGAAATGCGGGCGCGGAGTGGTCCCCGCTCCGCGCCCGCGCTCGCCGGTCCACCGCTGGTGAATTCGGAAAACCGGCCACTTATTTCGTTCCCGAAAAAACCAAACATTCGGTTCAGGCCGGGTCGACGGAATCCTCGCCCAGTCGGACATCGCCGGAGTGCGACCGGACGGCATCCAGCGCGGCCACCGTCGCCTCGTCCAGGGTGACCGTGCCGGCGGCGACGTTCGCGTCGAGGTGGTCGGCGGACGCGGTGCCGGGGATCAGCAGCACGTTCGGCGCGTGCTGCAACAGCCAGGCCAGGCCGACCTGGGCGGGCGTGCAGCCCAGCGACCGCGCGGCAGCCGTGACGGCCGGCTCGTCGGCCACCTTCGGCATGGTCGGGAAGGCACCGCCGAGCGGGAAGAACGGCATCCAGGCGATCTGCTCCCCGACACAGAACCGAAGCATCTCCTCATCGTCGCGCGACACCAGGCTGTAGGAGTTCTGGACGCAGATGATCCCGGCGGGCAGGGCGCGGCGCAGCACCTCCAGCGTGACGCTGCTCAGGCCGATTGCGCCGATCTTGCCCTCCTCCCGCAGCGCGGTCATCGCCGCGAGCTGGTCGTCGAGGTCGACCACCTGGTCACCCTCGGCCCGCAGGCCCGGCCCGGTGTCCAGGCGGCGCAGGTTCACCACCGGGATCTGGTCCAGGCCCAGGCTCGTCAGGTTGTCCTCGACGCTGGCCCGCAGTTGCTCGGGTCGCTGCGCGGGACGCAGCGGTATGGGGCCGCCGGGGTTGGGATCGGCACCGACCTTGCTGACCACCACGACGCCGTCCTCGGGGCGCAGCGCGTCTTGGAGGAGTTCGTTGACGAAACCGTTGCCGTAGAACTGGGCGGTGTCGACGTGGTCGACGCCGAGTTCCACCAGATGGCGCAGCAGGGCGAGCGCGGTGTCACGGTCGGCGTGCAGGCGTTCCAGCTGCATCGCGCCGTATCCGATCCTGGAGACCGTATGGCTGCCCATCGTTCCCGTCCCACCGGCTCGCGCGACGCCGGTGGCCGTGAGATGAGCGGGGGAAACGCTGTTCGCGACCATGAGAGTGCCTTCCGCATGAGACGATACGATAAGCGGAGTGGCCTCCGCTCCACCGACTGTAGCACTTTAACGGAGGTGCCTCCGCATTGAGTTCCGACGACCCGGCCCCGGTCGGCACCGACCCGCGCGAGCGGCCTCGGGCCGCCCGCGCCCCCCGCGCCGACGCCCTGCGCAACCGCGACAGACTCATCGAGGTCGCCGCCGCCGCGTTCGCCGCCGCCGAGGACACCGTCCCGCTCGAAGGCATCGCCCGCGCGGCCGGTGTCGGGATCGGCACGCTCTACCGGCACTTCCCGACCCGCGAGGACCTGGTGGAGGCCGTGTACGCCGCCGAACTCGACGACCTCACCAGCAGCGTGCCCGCCCTGCTCGCGCAACTCCCGCCGGACGCGGCGCTGCGGGCCTGGATGGGGCGCTACGCCGCCTTCGTCGAGACCAAACGCGGCATGGCCGACACCCTCCGTGCCGCCGTGGCCTCCGGCCGGATCGCCACCCCGACCACCCGGCGGCGCGTCACCACCGCCATCGCCACCATCCTGGCCAGTGCCGGGGTGGCCGGCCTGCTGCGCACCGACGTCGAACCGGAGGACATCACCGTGATGCTGCTGGGGATCTTCCTTACCACCACGGCCAGCAACACCCCCGAACAGGCCGGGCGGCTGATCAACCTCGTGATGGACGCGCTCCGGCCGACGCGCACCGGCTGACACGCACCGGCTGACTCCAGTCGGTGCGCGTCAGCCGGTCAGCGTTGGCCGGTCAGCGTGACGACGCGGCGCTCGGCCGCCGAGGTCCGGGCGGCCTCGATGACGCGCAGGGCCGCGACCGCGCCGCGCGGGTCCACCGGGAACTCGGCACTGCCGACGATCGCGTCCCGGACCTGCGCGTAGAACCGCTGGTAGCAGCCGACCTCGGTCGGAACCCGTGCGGTGTGCTCGCCGTCGCCCACGGTCCCGGCGTCGGCCTCCGGTTCCATGCCCCAACCGGGATCGCCGGGGCGCATCCCCTGCTGCGCCTGGGATTCCTGGACGTCCAGGCCGTACTTGGTGAACGTGCCGCGCGCGCCCAGCACGCGGAATCGCGGATTGCGGGTGGCCGCGAGCGTGGAGGCCCACAGGTGCGAGCGGACGCCGTTCTCGTGGCGCAGCGCGACGAAGGTGTCGTCGTCCACCTGGGCGCCGAGACGCCGCCGGTCCAGTTCCGCGTACACCTCGGTGACCGGCCCGAACAGTTGCAGGGCTTGGTCGACGATGTGCGCGCCGAGGTCGTAGAGCAGGCCGCCGGCCTCGGCTGGATCGGCGAACTCGCGCCAGTTGTCCTTCGGGCGCGGCACCCAGCGGTCGTAGCGGGACTCGAACCGGGCCACCGCCCCGAGCCGGCCGGAGTCCAGCAGCTTCGCCACGGTCAGGAAGTCCGAGTCGTAGCGGCGGTTCTGGAAGACCGTCAACCCGACCCCGGCCGCGCTCGCGGCGTCGA
>CAJCJE010000513.1 GCA_903970565.1 Candidatus Melainabacteria bacterium
TGTCGGTTGTCGGTTGTCGGCAAGGAGAGCCCATGCACGCTGTGGTCCTGCACGAGTTCGGCGCGGCGGAGAACCTGCGGTTGGAGCAGTTCCCGGACCCGGTGGTCGCACCTGGCTGGGTCACCATCCGGCTCAGGGCCAGCGCACTGAACTGGCACGACGTTCTGGTCCGCCGAGGCACGTACCGCTCGCCGCTACCGCACGTCCTCGGCGCCGACGGCGCCGGGCTTCGGGTCGATACCGGCGAAGAAGTGCTCATCCTTCCGTCCCTGTGGTGGGGGGAGGACGACGGCGCCCCGGCCATCGGCTGGGAGATTCTGGGCGACCAACGGCCGGGCACCTACGCCGAACTGGTTCGCGTGCCCGCCGACAGCGTCTGGCCCAAACCCGCGCGACTGAGTTGGGCGGAGGCGGCGGCCCTACCTCTCGTGGGGGCCACCACCTATCGGGCGTTGTTCACCCGAGGCCGCCTGCGAAGCGGTGAGTCGCTGCTGGTTCTCGGTGCGGGAGGAGGCGTGGCCACCACGGCGATCAACCTCGCCGTGGGCATCGGAGCCTCGGTGGCGGTCACCTCGTCCAGCAGCGCGAAGATCACCCGCGCACAGAGCCTCGGCGCGATCGGCGGAGTGCAATACACCGACGAGTCATGGCCGACGACGGCCCGAGCGCTCTCCCCCTCGGGAGCGGGATTCGACGTCGTGCTCGACGCGGTGGGTTCCTGGCAGGACGCGATCAGCGTACTGAAGCCCGGTGGCCGGCTCGTGGTGCTCGGCGCGTCACGCAGCACAGAAGCACTCGTCGACGTGCGACGGTTCTACTTCGGTCAGTACGACCTGCTCGGCACCACGATGGGCAGCCCCCGGGATTTCGCCGGGCTGCTGACGCTACTCGATTCGCGGAAGATTGCCGCACCCCTGATCGACCGCGAGTTCGCACTCGACGAAGCCGACCGAGCCCACCGCTATCTGGAGGCCGGCCACGGGTTCGGGAAAGTCGTGCTGACCCAGGGCTGACCCCTCTCTCGCACAAGCTGGTCGCGGTTGCGGAAGCGCCGGTACACCGTCCTCCTCGAAGACGTGGGCGGCGGCGGGCGATGAGCCGACTGTTGTGTCAGGTGTGCGCGCGGACCAGTGTGCGGCTGTGTCCGGGGATGCGACCGGAGGATGTGGCGTGCGGGCGCGGCCGGTGGTGTGCGGGGTGCTCGGCACGGTCTTCCGGTCGTTGGATCACACCCCGTGGATGGAGAGGGACAGCGCCAGTGTTGACGGCGAAACCATCTCATGACAGGCCACGTGCCTCTGCCCTGCTGCTGGACGCCTGCACCTGACTGGACATTTTGACGTGGACAACGTCGACCGGGAGACGTGGTCTACGGGTGTACCCGACGGATGATCACCGTCAGCTCCTGTTCGGGGCGGGATCTTCGTACCCTTCTGTGGGGTCTCGCACACTCCCGAAGTTGGGCGTGCAACTGGCGGCGGTCGTAAAGTCGGGGCCATGACACACAAGATCTGGTTCATCACCGGTGCCTCCCGTGGCTTCGGGCGGGAGTGGGCTCTCGCGGCCCTGGAGCGTGGCGACTCGGTGGCCGCGACGGCGCGTGACCTGTCCACCTTGGACGATATTGTCGCAACCCACGGAGAACGGTTTCTTCCCCTCCAGCTCGACGTCACTGACCGCGACGCCGACTTCGCGGCCGTGCGGCAGGCGCACGAGCGGTTCGGGCGGCTCGACGTCGTGGTCAACAACGCCGGTTACGGCCACTTCGGGTTGGTCGAGGAGATCACCGAGGCGGAAGCCCGCGCGCAGCTGGAGACCAACCTGTTCGGGGCGCTGTGGGTGACCCAGGCGGCATTGCCGTTCCTGCGCGAGCAGGGCAGCGGTCATATCCTGCAAGTTTCCTCGATCGGTGGTATTACTGCCTTCCCGCTGGTCGGTATCTACCATGCCTCGAAATGGGCGCTCGAAGGAATCAGCCAGTCGCTGGCCCAGGAAGTGGCCTCGTTCGGCATCAAGGTCACGTTGATCGAACCCGGCGGGTTCGCCACCGACTGGGCCGGCTCCTCGTCGAGCAGCTCCGCCCCGTTGCCGGCGTACGCCGAATACCACGAGCAGGTGCAGGAGCAGCGCCGTAAGCGCGTCGGCACGCCGGGCTCCCCGTCCGCGTCCGCCGCGGCCGTGCTGAAGCTCGTGGACGCCGATGAGCCGCCGCTGCGGTGCTTCTTCGGTACCACGCCACTGGGTACGGCCAGGGCCGACTACGAGCAGCGTCTCGCGACGTGGGAGAAGTGGCAGCCAGTGGCAGAGCTTGCGCAGGGTTGATCGGCCGACACCGCTTCCGGTACCGGACCTGGCGCCGGGCGGGACGTGCCGGAACAGGGAAGCCGCTCAGCAGGTATTGGCGACCGGCTTCGAGCCGGTCGCCAATACGCGGTCGTTCTCGTCTTTCGTCGGAGCCGATACGCACGATCGTCGGAGTGGTCCGGACAGCGAGGTCGGGTCGGCGTGTGGCCGGTTACCGAGACGAGTAGGCGCCTGCGTCGAGGTCTGCGATGAGGGTCGGCCCGTTGGGGGTCCAGCCGAGGAGTTCCCTGGTCAGGGCGCTGGTCGCCGCAAGGTCCATAGCGAAGAAGGTGCCGATCCACCCGAAGTGGTCCTGCACGTCGTCAGAGTCGATCGAGGCGACGGGCAGGTCGAACGCGCGGCCGATCGGCTCCGCGATCGCGCGGGTCGGGGCGCCTTCTTCGGCGACGGTATGCAGGCGGGTACCTGCCCGTCAACACCAGCGGCGGGCTGCTCTCGGCCGGCCACACGGGCGTCGGCGGCGGAACCGCCCTGCTCGCCGAGGGGGTCCGCCAGCTGCTGGGCAAAGCCGGTCCCGATCAACGGAGGAGCCACCGCCGGGGGGTTGGACCTCGCCCTGGCCTGCGACATCCGGATCGCGTCCACGGCCGCCAAGCTCGGTGAGACCTACATCAACATCGGTCTTCCCCCGGGCAACGGCGGCACGTGGTTGCTTCCTCGCCTCGTCGGTACGGGCATGGCCGCCGAACTCGTGCTCACCGGCGACGTCGTCGATGCCGCCCGAGCACTCGAAATCGGGCTGGTGACCGGATCGTCGAGCCCGACGCTCTCATCACGACCGCCACCGGGCGAG
>CAJCJE010000514.1 GCA_903970565.1 Candidatus Melainabacteria bacterium
CGTTCAGGAGGTGGAAGGCGCCCGCCGTGCCACCGATGTCCGGGTGCATGGTCTTGGCCAGGCCTCGGTAGGCGGCCTTGATGTCGTTTCTGGACGCGCTGCGGTCAACCCCGAGTACCGCGTAATAGTCGACCGCACCCAATCCCTCGTCCAATCCACCGCGCCCGCCAGGACACCACATTGGAGTCGGAACACCATATTGGAAACGTCACGAGCACATCACGGGGAGGCCGTCGACCTGGCCGCCGCCACGTCGTGCTACAGGCCGGTCGGCGGTAGGAGAATCGGACCTGGTCGTTGCCGGTCCGGTCAGCCCTCGGCCGGTTCCGCGTCCTCGGTCGGCTCGGCGGCCTTGCGCCGGACCTGGACGACGCCGCCGTCGAGATCGAGCGGGCCGGGTGGGAAAGCCTGGCCGGTGCCCGCCTCCTCCGGCGTCTGCTTGGCCAACTTCTGACCGGGAAACATCTCGCCAAGTTGCCCCATTGGCCAAGGATAGCCCGGCTGCCAACCCACCCGGCCTGATATCACTGATGGATCGCCCCGAGGCATTGCCGGATCACGGCACCTTGGCGACCGCGACGTAGCACCCGGTCAGCGCGCCGGCCCTGGCCTGCCGCGGGTCGTCCGGACGCCAGGCCTGCACCGCGACCACGCCCGGATCGACCGGTTCGGCGTCGCCGAGCAGTTCGACGATCTGCGCCCGGCTGCGCAGATGCGCGTGCGTACTGGCGCCCGCGGTGGCCGCGGCGAGAGCGGACATGTCGATCGCGGTCTCGTCGTTGGTCACGTGCGAGACCAGCAGGAAACTGCCGGGCGCGAGGTGCGCGCGATACCGGGCCAGGATGTCGGCGGGGTGGTCGGGCAGGTCCGGAAAGTACTGTAGGACCATCAGCGCGAGCAGCGCGACGGGCTGGCTGAAGTCCAGCAGGCCGGCGACCGTCGGCGCGGACAGCACCGTCCGGGATTCCCGCAGATCGGCCTGGGTGATGGTGGCCAGCGGGTTGTTCCTCAGCAGCGCTCGGCTGTGCGCGACCGCGATGCCGTCGATGTCGACGTAGGCAATCCGGCAGGCCGGGTCGACCTGTTGGGCGACCTCGTGCACGTTGCCGACGGTCGGTATTCCGGAACCGAGGTCGAGGAACTGGCGGATGCCGTTGGCGACGCAGTAGCGGACCGCGCGGCGCAGGAACGACCGGTTGGCCCGCGCGATCTCCACCACGCCGGGATCGATGGCGATCATCTCGTCGGCGAGTTCACGATCGACGGCCTGGCTCGCCGCGCCGCCGAGCCAGTAGTCGTACATCCTGGCCGCGCTGGGACGTTCGAGGTCGATGTCCTGGCTCACCGCATCCCGCGAGTCCACCTGCCAGTCCGGCTCCGACATGGCACGTCCCATCGTTGCCCTCACCCGATCCCACTCGACTCGTGTCGATCATGACCGGTGGCCCGGTCATGGAAGCCTTATCGGCGGAAGGTGGCGTCGAATTACGTTGCTGCGCGAGAAACCCGCTCCGGAACGAATAGTAGCTCGTCAGCCGGCTGGCAGCCCGCCCTCGACCGCCAGCGGCGACGGGTTCCGCGCGGGCAGGGTGACCTGCCGAGCCGGGTAACGATCGTTGTCAATCGATTCGGCGGACACGGTCATCGCGAGTGCGACCGCGCCACGCAACGCACCGTCCTGCTCGAACCGGGCAGACACCAGCTCGGGCGGGAACGGCACCGCCTGCACGAGTCGTCGGCGCAGCGCCGGGAACACCACGTCAGCCGACCGGGTGAGGCCGCCGCCGACGGCGATCCTGGCCGGGTCGATGGCGATGGCGAGGTTCGCGACGTGCACGGCCAACTCGTCCAGCGCGTCAGTCCGCAGCGCGCGCGCCGCCGCGTCGTGCTCGGCCAGCGCGAACAGTTGCGCCGCAGTGGTCGGCCGGCCGAGCAGGGCGGTGGCCCGCTCGCCGAGCCAGCGACCGCCGACCGCCTCCTCCAGCGAGGCCGAACCGCTGGCGTGGCCACCGGAATCCGCCACGCCGCGCAGGTTGTAGCCGATCTCTCCGGCCGCGCCGTTGGCCCCGGTGAGGATGGTGCCGTCGACGATGATGGCCGCCGCCAATCCGGTGCCCAGCGACAGGAACAGCGCCGGATCGGCGTCGGTGAGCGCGCCCCAGCGCCATTCGGCCAGCGCGGCGGCCTTCGCGTCGGTACCCACCGCGATCGGCACCCCCGGACCGAGCCGCTGCGCGATCTCCTCGCGCAACCGCAGCCGGCCCCAGCCGGGCACGTTGGGGGCGAGCAGAATCCGGTCCGGCAGCACGATGCCCGGACTGACCACGCCGACCGACCGCAGCGTGGCCGAGGGCGCCGCGGCGAGCAGTTCCCGTGCCGCCGCGACCGCGCGGCGCACGGCCTGTTCGGCGCCCTCGGGCGCGTCGGTGTCCAGCCTGCGCTGGGCGAACAGGGCGCCGGTGACCGGATCGGCGAGGCCGAGCGCGATCTTGGTGCCACCGAAGTCGATGCCGAGGATCACCGCGTGATCCCGTCGACGATCATGGCCGGACAGGTAGGAGTGGCCGAACAGGGGGGAGCGGCCGGCGGGGCGGTCACGGCCGGCGCCTTCGGGGTGAGCACCGCGTTGCGCACGGACCAATTTGTATGCCTGCCTTACATATGGCGTCAAGGGTGCGTCCGGGTATTCCTATCCCTGATGACCCGCGCCTCGGCCCGGCGCCGTGATCCGGCCGGCCGGGGTTGGTCAGGTCGCGAGCTGGGCGAGGACGGTGTCCCGGGCGCGGTCCAGACCGGCCGCCAGCGCGCCGAGCACCACGTTGTCCCGGCCGAGCCCGGACATCTCGATCGGCGGCGGCGCCAGCGCGAGCAGTTCGGCCAGTCGCCGTGTGACCGGTTCGAGCAGCACGTCGGCGTTGCCGCCGACCCCGCCGCCGAGCACGATCAGACCCGGATCGAGCATGGCGATGATCGCGGCCAGCGCCCGCGCGATGTGATCGGCCTCGGCCTCCACCGCCCGCAACGCCGCAGGCTGACCGAGCCGGGCGGCCTCGAAGACCTCCTCGGCGTTGGTCACCGTCATGCCGCATTCCCGCGCCGTGGCCACCACGCCCCCGGCCGAGGCGACCGTCTCCAGGATGCCGTGTCGGCGGGCGTCCGCCGCGCTGCCGACCTTCACCGGCACCGGCCCCTGGTCGCCGACTGGCAGGAAGGAGATCTCCCCGGCCCGGCCGTTGGCGCCGCGATAGAGCTTGCCGTCGATCACGATGCCCATGCCGACCCCGGTGCCGACCGAGACGAACACGAAGTTGCCGAAGGTCGAGCCGAGGCCGTAGGCCTGCTCGGCCAGGGTCGCGAGGTTGACATCGTTGTCGATGGAGAACCGTTCGCCGAGCGTGCCGAGCAGGGCCCGCACCGAACCGGGCCGGTCGAGGCCGGGCAGGTTGGGCGCGGCGTTGATCCGCTGCAACTCCGGTTCGTAGAAACCGGGGATGCCCAGGACGGTGTGCGTGACATCGGCGAAGGTCAGGCCCGCCCTGACCGGCACGGTGGTGGCCAGCTCGATCACCTGCGCGACCAGTGTCTCGGCACTGCGGGCCTTCACCCGCTCGTCGTAGCGGACCACGATCTGGCCGGCGAGGTCGGCGATGGCCACCCTGATCCAGGAGGCACCGACGTCGACGGCCAGGGCGCAGCCGGCGTCCGGTTTGATCTCATACAGCCGGGGCGCCCGCCCGACCTGACCGACCCGGTGCCCGACATGGCGCAGCAGGCCGGCGCGTTCGAGGCTGCCCAGGGCCAGGCCGATGGTCGGCTTGGACAGCCCGGTCGCCGCGACCAGTTGCGAGGCGGAAACCTGGCCGAGCTGACGGGTCCACTGGTAGACGGCGCGCTCGTTCATGATCCGGACCACCGCGGTGGTGTTGGCCACCGCGCTGTCGGCTATCGCGCTCTCCGGCACGGACCCCTCGGCGGTGAAGGGCTCGCGCAGGGACTGCGGTAAGACCCCACTGACCCCGGCACCGGCCGGCACCTGATCGTCGGTCATGCCGCCCTCCGGCGTCGTCCTACCCACCGCCGCGCTCCTCCCTGGCCGGCTCGACGCCCGGAGCCGGCGACCATGCGACACCACCTGACGTGCCGCATGACGCCATTAAACAACCAACCTGCCAATTCCGTGGCGACTCGCCGAGAGCGAGATCATCAGCAGTCGTCCGGGTGACCCGGCGCCGGGCCGGACCCACCGGGGGTCTGGCCCGGCGCACGGTTCAGACCGAGGCGGACTGCTTGGGTGGCAACGGAAAGAAGCCGCTGGTCCGGCGCACGTAGTCGGCGTAGGCGGGCCGCCTGGCGAGCATGGACTTCTCCACGATCGGTTTGCCGCTGCCCCTGGCCAGCAGCGCGGTCATCACCAGCGGCGCGATGATCGTCGCGACCCCGGCCCAGCTGTGGCAGGCCACCAGGTACAGGCCCCACCACACGCAGGCGTCGCCGAAGTAGTTCGGGTGCCGGGTGTAGCGCCACAACCCGGAGTCCAGGACGGTGCCCTTGTTGCTCGGATCGGCCTTGAACCGGCGCAACTGGGCGTCGCCGATGACCTCGAACGCCATCCCGACCAGCCAGACCGCGATCCCGATCCAGCTCAGCACGTTCAGCCCGCCGCCCGCGTACTGGGCGGCCTGCACCGGCAGCGAGATCAGCCACAGGAGGCCGGCCTGTACCAGGTACACCCGGACGAACATGTACCTGGCCGGCGAGGTACCTGCCTTGACGGCCTTCTTCGCCATCGACGCGTACCGGGGGTCCTCGTCCTGGTGGGCGTTGCGGGTGTGGATGTGGATGGCCAGCCGCAGACCCCAGACCACGGTCAACCCGGTGACCAGCAACCGGCCGGCGAGATCCCCGTGTCCGGTGGACACCGCGAGGGTGAGCACCGCGATCACCGCGAACCCGAGCCCCCACGCGCTGTCGATGGTGTCGTAGCGGCCACGCCGCCGGGCGATACCGAAGGTCAGCACGACCAGCACGAGCGCGACGCCGAGCATGATCGCCGCGTTGATCGCGAACGAGCCGAGATCGCTGTTACCCATCAGTGACCGGTGGCCGAGCGGGTGGTGGGCGGTGCCACAGGAGAAAGAAAGGCCCGCGTCGGCGGCATCTCGCTGTGGCCCTCCGCCGTGGTCCGTACCGCCAGGATCTGGTCGACACCCATCCGATTCTCCTCGAACGCCAACGCGCCACCGGCCATGTACAACCGCCAGACGCGCACCTGGCCGGGGCCGGCCAAGGCGGTCAGCTGCTGTGCGCGCCGCTCAATGGTCTCACCCCAGGCCCGGATTGTCCTGGTGTAGTGCTCACGCATCGCCTCGACGTCGCGCACCTCGAACCCGGCCCCGCTGAGGTGGTCGAGGGTGCGGCCCAGCGGGCGCATGGTCATGTCCGGCGCGATGTAGGACTCGATGAACGCACCGCCGCCGGGGGCGACCGCGCCGCGCGACATCTGCTGGAGCAGCAGCCGCCCGGTGGGCTTGAGCATCCGGTAGAGCGTCGCCGCGTACTGCGGGTAGTGCTCCTCGCCGACGTGTTCGCCCATCTCGATCGAGGACACCGCGTCGAAGGCGTCCCCGGTGATCTCCCGGTAGTCCTGCAACCGGACCTCGACCCGGTCACTGAGCCCCAGCTCGGCGACGCGGGCCCGGTCGAACTCGGCCTGTTGCTGGGAGAGGGTGACTCCGGTGGCGTGCACGCCGTAGTGGGCGGCGGCGTGGATGATCAGCGAACCCCAGCCGCAGCCGACGTCCAGCAGGCGCATACCGGGCCGCAGTTCCAGCTTGCGGCAGATCAGGTCCAGCTTGTCGCGCTGCGCGTCGGTGAGCGTGTAGTCCGGGTCGTCGGAGGTGTAGTAGGCGCAGGAGTAGGCCATCTGCGGGTCGAGCACGGTGCGGTAGAAGTCGTTGCCGAGGTCGTAGTGGTGCGCGATGGCGGCCCGGTCGCGGCGCCGGGTGTGCAGGCCGCCGGAGAGCCGCGCCTCCTCGACCGGGGGACGCGGGCGCGGGCCGATGACACCGATGCGCGCGGCGGTACGCAGCGCGGCCCACCACTCGTTGGCGGTCAGACGCTGCCGGCGGACCCCGGCGCCGCGCTGGCTCTGCGCCTTGCGGACCATCGCCCAGAACTGACGCAGGCCCTCGGTCAGGTCGCCCTGCACCTCAAGGTCGCCGGCGACGTAGGCTCGCGAGAGGCCGAGTTCGTTCGGGTCCCAGAGCAGCCTGCGCAACGCGCGCCGGGAGCGCAGAATCACCTGCGGACCCTCGGTCGGGCCGGCGCTGCTGCCGTCCCAGGCCCGAATCCCGACCGGCGGCTCGGCGCCGAGGAACTGGACGAGCAGGTCGGCGAGCGCTGGCGCGACACCCTTCGAACTGGCCATGAAAACCCCTTCCACGTCTCTGGCAGGCGTTCGGCGCTCGTTGCCGACCGGCTTGGCTACCCGACCTCTATGTGACCTGAGTCACGCGAAGCCACCTGGATCGACCCGCACGCCGAATGCCCCCCGTGCCCGTGCACCGCAACAATGCTGATCAGACCTGATCAGTACCCTGCCGGCACCCGAAGGTCCAGTACCGAAAGGACAGCGATGCACCGCGAACGAGTGGCCGTGATCGGCAGCGGAGTAGCCGGGCTCACCGCCGCCTACCTTCTGCAGCGCCGCTACGAGGTGTTGCTGTTCGAAGCCGACGACCGGCTCGGCGGCCACGCGCACACCCACGACGTCTCCACCCCGGACGGTCGCACGATCGCCGTGGACACCGGGTTCATCGTGCACAACCGCAGGACCTACCCGAATCTGCTGCGCCTGTTCGGCGAACTCGGCGTGCGCACCCAGGGCACCGAGATGTCGATGAGCGTGCGCTGCGAGGGGTGCGGGCTGGAGTACGCCGGGGCCCGGCGACTGGGCGGCGTCTTCGCGCAGCCGGGCAACCTGCTCAAGCCGCGCTACCTGCGGATGCTCGCCGAGATCCTGCGCTTCCACCGGCACGCCCGCCGGCTGCTCGCCGAGCCGGACACCGGTGACACCACCCTCGGCGCCTTCCTGGCCATCGGCGGCTACTCGACCTACTTCGTCGACCACTTCCTGCTCCCGGTGGTATCGGCGGTCTGGTCCTCCGACCGGGAGACCAGCAAGCAGTACCCGGCGCGTTACCTGTTCACCTTCCTCAACCACCACGGTATGTTGTCCATCGGCGGTTCGCCGACCTGGCGCACCGTGGTCGG
>CAJCJE010000515.1 GCA_903970565.1 Candidatus Melainabacteria bacterium
CGGCGGCTCCGAGTGGGAAGAGGTGAGGAGCGCGAGACACGGCCAGCGGTCTGCGCGCTGACCGGCCACAACTTTGTGTCCGGACTGCGAGCATCCTATCCCTCGCCCGCTTGGCCTTTCGCTACCGGTTCACCTACTGGAAACATGCCGGGAACACCCGGATCGACGCAGCGTTCGTTCGGTATGGCCGGATTGACGGTGAATCGTCAAGCGCCGCAGGGGATGCGGCGCTCGGCAGGGCTCGACAGGGCTCGGCAGGGGCTCACCAGGGCTCGTCGAACTCGCCGTCCTTGGCGCCGGCGACGAAGGCGTCCCACTCCGCGGGGGTGAATACCAGGACGGTGTCGTCCGGTCCGGTGTACTTGGAATTGCGCATCGCGACATAGGTGACACCGTCGGTGTGCGGGACGAAGGCGACTTCGACGTATTCACCCTCGTCGTCATCGGGATCACCGGCGCGCTGCCACTCGGCCTCGGTCAGGTCGAGCTTGCCGCGAACGTGCGCCTTGTCGTCGTAGATGGGCGCGCTGGCCGCGGTTTCGGTGGCGTCGACGGATTCGTCGCTCATCGAATTACCCCCGTGATTTCGGACATGTGGTCAGGTGCGCACAGCACGATACGCACCCGCGCGAACACGCGGCGCAGGGGTCGGCGCCGAACCCGTCGGCCGCACCCTCGAAACTCAACTGGACCAAGCACTCGGAGTCTGGTCGGCCAAGTCTCGCGGCTGCGGCCGACCAGGGCAACAATGCCTCGCGACCACGGGAAGGGACGACACGCCAGCCCACTCGCCCGACAACGCCAGATCTTGATCAACAACGACTAGAATTGAATTTCGGGGGCCCCAACTACCGGAAGGGACGACACGCGCACCGGTTTGTGGCAACCGGTTCGGCGTGTCGTCCCTGGGGGTGGAGCGTCATTCGCGGAGCGCGTCCTCCGTGGATCGTGTTGTCCGTGGAGAGCGTTGTCCGTGGAGAGCGGTAATCCCGGAGCGCATCCTCCGTAGAGCGCATCCTCCGTGGAAAGCGGCAATCCCAGAGCGCGTTGTCCGTCGCAGGCGTTATCCGTGAGGTAGCGCGTTGTCACGGATCAGCGCGGTTTCGCAGGGTTAGCGCGTTTCTCGGGGGTGGTGCGTTCCTCGGGGGTGGTGCGTTCCTCGGGGTGATGCGGGTGTTCTCAGGCGGTTTCGGTGATCGGGCGGTCGACCCAGGACATCAGGCCGCGCAGCTTCTTACCGACCAGTTCGATCTGGTGCTGCTCGCCCTCCTGACGCAGCTTGGTGAAGTTCGGCCGGCCGTTGTCGTCCTCCTCCACCCATTCGGTGGCGAAGCGGCCGTCCTGGATCTCGTCGAGCACCTTGCGCATCTCCGCCTTCACCGCCGGCGAGACGATGCGCGGACCCCTGGTGAGGTCGCCGTACTCGGCGGTGTCGCTACAGGAGTAGCGCTGCCGGGCGATGCCGCCTTCGTAGATCAGGTCGACGATGAGCTTGAGTTCGTGCAGCACCTCGAAGTAGGCGATCTCGGGCTGGTAGCCGGCCTCGACCAGGGTCTCGAACCCGGCCTGGATCAGCGCGGAGGTACCGCCGCAGAGCACGGCCTGCTCACCGAAGAGGTCGGTCTCGGTCTCCTCGGTGAAGGTGGTCCTGATGACGCCGGCGCGGGTGCCACCGATGCCCTTGGCGTAGGACAGGCCCAGGGCCAGCGCGTTGCCGGTGGCGTCCTGCTCGACGGCGACCAGGTTCGGCACGCCCTTGCCGTCGACGAACTGGCGGCGCACCAGGTGGCCGGGGCCCTTCGGGGCGACCAGCACGACGTCGACGCCCTCGGGGGCGCTGATGTAGCCGTAGCGGATGTTGAAGCCGTGGCTGAAGAACAGCGCGTCGCCGGGCTTGAGGTTGGGCGCGACGTCGTTGGCGTAGAGCGTGCGCTGCACGGTGTCCGGGGCCTGGATGGAGATCAGGTCGGCCTCGGCGACGGCCTCGGCCGGGGTCAGCACCCGCAGGCCCTCTTCCTCGGCCTTGGCACGGGACTTCGAGCCCTCGGGCAGGCCGATGCGCACGTCGACGCCGGAATCGCGCAGGCTCAGCGCGTGCGCGTGGCCCTGGCTGCCGTAGCCGAGCACGGCGACCTTGCGGCCCTGAATGATGCCGAGGTCGGCGTCATCATCGTAGAAAATCTCGGCGCTCATATGACTTCCAAACTCCCTTTCAACAAAGCTGAGAACAACGGGTTTCCACAGGCTGGAGCGCGCGGCGCTCGATCAGCGGACCGCGGTCGCGGTGATCGAGCGGGGTCCACGGCCGACGGCGACCATGCCGGACTGGACCAGCTCACGCACTCCGAACGGTTCGAGTATGCGCACGAACGCATCCAGTTTGTCGACGGTCCCGGTTGCCTCGATGGTGAGCGACTCCGGGGACACATCGACCACTTTGGCCCGAAACAGTTGTACGGTTTCCAGGACCTGGGTGCGCACCGTGCCATCCGCGCGCACCTTGATCAGCAACAGTTCGCGCTGAACCGCTGTTGACGGTTCCAGCTCGACGATCTTGATCACGTTCACCAGCTTGTTGAGCTGTTTGGTGACCTGTTCCAACGGCTGTTCGTCGACCGAGACCACGATGGTCATCCGGGACACGTCCGGGTTCTCGGTCGGGCCGACCGCGAGTGACTCGATGTTGAAGCCGCGCCGGGAGAACAGGCCGGCGACCCTGGCCAGCACACCGGGCCGGTTCTCGGTCAGCACGCTCAGGGTGTGCTTGCTCATGCGATCATGCCACCTATCGTGCCGGTGCCGAGCGGCTGCCCGGCACCTCCCTTCGGGGTAGGCCCGCTCGTGGAGGTCCTGGCGCGCATCAGACATCGTCCTCGTCGAACAGCGGGCGAATGCCACGGGCGGCCATGATCTCGTCGTTGCCGGTGCCGGCCGCGACCATCGGCCAGACCTGGGCGTCCTTGCCGACCACGAAGTCGATCACGACCGGACGGTCGTTGATCTCCTGCGCCTTCCGGATCGTCGCATCGACGTCCTCTTTGGACTCACAGCGTAGGCCGACGCAGCCCAGGGCCTCGGCGAGCAACTTGAAGTCCGGGATGCGGTGTTTGTGCGTGCCGAGGTCGGTCGCGGAGTAGCGGCCCTCGTAGAACAGGTTCTGCCACTGCCGCACCATGCCGAGGTTGCCGTTGTTCATCACGGCGACCTTGATCGGCGCGCCCTCGATGGCGCAGGTGGCCAGTTCCTGGTTGGTCATCTGGAAGCAGCCGTCGCCGTCGATCGCCCACACCTCGGTGTCGGGCAGCCCGAACTTGGCGCCCATCGCGGCCGGCACCGCGAAGCCCATCGTGCCAAGGCCGCCGGAGTTGATCCAACTGCGCGGCCGTTCGTAGTGCACGAACTGCGCGGCCCACATCTGGTGCTGGCCGACGCCCGCCGTGTACACCGCGTCCGGGCCGGCCAGTGCGCCGATCCGCTCGATGACGTAGTGCGGGGACAGCGTGCCGTCGCTGGGCCAGTCGTAGCCGAGCGGGAAGGTGTCCCGCCAGCCCGACAGCTGCTGCCACCACGGGGTGAGGTCGGCCGAACCGGTGTCCCGTTCGCTGGTGACCGAGGTGATCAGCTCGGTGAGGATCTCCTTGCAGTCCCCGACGATCGGCACGTCGGCATGACGGTTCTTGGAGATCTCGGCCGGGTCGATGTCCGCGTGCACGATCTTGGCGTCCGGAGCGAAGGAGGACAGCTGGCCGGTGACCCGGTCGTCGAACCGGGCGCCGAGCGCGATCAGCAGGTCCGCCCGCTGCATCGCGGCGACCGCGGCAACCGCGCCGTGCATCCCCGGCATCCCGAGGTGCTGGGGGTGCGAGTCGGGGAAGGCGCCCTTGGCCATCAGCGTGGTGACCACCGGAATACCGGTCAGCTCGGCCAGTTCCCGCAGCTGCTCGGTGGCGTTCGCCTTGAGCACGCCGCCGCCGACGTAGAAGACCGGGCGGTGCGAGGAGCAGATGAGTTTCGCGGCCTCGCGGACCTGCTTGCCGTGCGGGCGGGTGGTCGGCCGGTAGCCGGGCAGGTGCATCTCCGGCGGCCAGGAGAACGACGTGTTCGCCTGCATGACGTCCTTGGGGATGTCCACCAGCACCGGGCCGGGACGGCCGGTCGAGGCGAGGTGGAAGGCCTCGGCGATGGCGCCGGGGATCTCCGCGGGGTCGGTGACCAGGAAGCTGTGCTTGGTGATCGGCATGGTGATGCCGCAGATGTCGGCTTCCTGGAAGCCGTCGGTGCCGATCAGTGGCCGGGCCACCTGGCCGGTGATGGCGACCACCGGGACGGAGTCCATGTAGGCGTCGGCGAGCGGGGTGACCAGGTTGGTCGCGCCGGGGCCGGAGGTGGCGATGCAGACCCCGACCTTGCCGGTGGCCTGGGCGTATCCGGTGGCCGCGTGACCCGCGCCCTGTTCGTGCCGGACCAGCACGTGGCGCACCTTGGTCGAGTCCAGCAGCGCGTCGTAGGCGGGCATGATCGCGCCGCCGGGAATACCGAACGCGACCTCGCACCCAACCGACTCGAGCGATCGGACGAGTGACTGTGCTCCGGTTACCCCGACCGGCGCGCCTGCTGGCGGCGTCGGCTTGGGCCGAGAGTGCTGCGGCGGATGCGGCGCTCCGGGTGGCGGAGCGGGTCGCGGCGTTGCGGTGGTCATCGTTCGCCTCGCGTTGGAGTCTGGGGGGAGGTCACGTCAAGAAGTGATCCGGGCAACAAAAAACCCTCGTCGACCGGTGTGGTCATACGAGGGTAGGCGCGTCGACGATGAAGTACTTCAGACGTCGGCGCGCCCGGGAAGTACGAGAATGTTGGTTGTCGACACGGGACAGACGTTAATCCGAACGGCCCGTCAACGTCAACCTGGCGGGACGCTGCTCCCGGATGATGGACACCCGACCGGGTGAGAGTGGCCCGGTTCGCCAGTCGCAACGGCCGGAGTGCGACCATCAGGGTGTGGTGGAGAGCATCCCTCGGCGCTTGGTGTTCCGAATCCCGGCCATTTCGCAGGTCGGTGTCTTCTTCGCGTTCCTGACCACGTCCGTGGTCGCGCTGGCCGGTCCGAAGCTGTTGCTGCTGGTCTACCTGGTCCCGATCGGGCTGGGTGTCTGGCTGTGGCGCACCCGCACGGTCGTGGACCAGGAGCGGATCTCGGTCCGACGGGCGCTGCGCACCCGGTCGATCGACTGGTCGCAG
>CAJCJE010000516.1 GCA_903970565.1 Candidatus Melainabacteria bacterium
CGGTCGGCACGACCGCCGCGACCACCGCCTGCCCCCAGTGCTCGTCGGGCAGGCCCAGCACGCACGCCTCCCGCACCCCGGTCTGCGCCGCCAGGGCCCGCTCCACCAGGGCCGGCGCCACCTTCACCCCGCCGGTGTTGATCAGGTCATCGGTCCGGCCGAGCACCTCCAACCGGCCGGCGGCATCCAGCCGGCCGCTGTCGCCGGTGGCGAACCAGCCGTCGGTGAACACGGCCGCGCTCAGGTCGGGCCGGCCGCGATAGCCACTGGCCAGCATCGGCCCGGACAACTCGATCCGGCCGGCCCCGGCGGCCGGATCGGCCAGGCGCAGCCGCAGGCCGGCCAGCGGCACTCCGTCGTAGACGCAGCCGCTGGCCGTCTCGGACATCCCGTACGCGGCGACCACCCGCACCCCGGCCTCGGTCGCTGCCGCACGCAGCGCGTCGGAGGTCGCGGCGGCGCCGAGGATCACCGCGTCGAACCTGGCCAGCGCGGCAAGTCCGGGCCCGCCCTCGGCGAGCAGGGTGCGCAGCTGGGTCGGCACCATCGCGGTGTAGCACCGCCCGGTATCGGCCGAGCCGGAGCCGGCCGAGCCGTCGAGGACCGATTCGGCCGCCGCCGCGAACGAGGCCGACCGGAACGGCACCGACAGGTCGACCACCCCCGGCCGCGTCCCGGCCAGCAGCGACCGGACCAGCACCTGCACGCCGCCGATGTACTGGGCGGGCGTCGCCAGCAGCCAGCGCCCCGGGCCGCCCAGCCGCTCGTGGGTGGCCTCGGCCGAGGCCCGCAGCGCGGTCCGCGACAGCTCCACGCCCTTGGCCTCGCCGGTCGACCCCGAGGTCGTGATGATCACCGCGAGTTCCGGCGCCACCGGTTCCTGCGGTGCGACGGCCGCGCGCAGGGTGGCCAGGTTCGGCGCGGTCGCGTCCAGCGGGACGACGACCGGGCCGGTACCGGCCAGCGCGGCGGCCAGCGCCGAACTCAGTTCGGCGACCGCCTCGGGCCGACCATCGAGCAGCACCTCACGCATACCCGCATTCTGCGCACCGAGGCCGGACCCGGCCGACCCAGCTCGCCCCGACTGTGCCAACCGACACGTCCGAACCTGCCGAGGGGCGCGCTCAGAAGTAGTACGGGAACTCGCGGAAATCCGGCTCGCGCTTCTGGAGGAACGCATCCCGGCCCTCGACCGCCTCGTCGGTCATGTACGCCAGCCGGGTCGCCTCGCCGGCGAACAGCTGCTGGCCGACCAGGCCGTCGTCGATCAGGTTGAAGGAGTACTTGAGCATCCGCCGCGCGGTCGGCGACTTCCCGTTGATCTCCCGCGCCCACTGCAACGCGGTGCTCTCCAGCTCCTCGTGCGGCACGACCTCGTTCACCGCGCCCATCTCGAACATCTGCCGCGCGGTGTAGGTCCGGCCGAGGAAGAAGATCTCCCGCGCGAACTTCTGGCCCACCTGCCGGGCCAGGTAGGCCGAGCCGAACCCGCCGTCGAAGGAGCCCACGTCCGCGTCGGTCTGCTTGAACCGGGCGTGTTCGGAGCTGGCCAGGGTCAGGTCGCAGGTGACGTGCAGACTGTGCCCGCCGCCGGCCGCCCAGCCCGGCACCACCGCGATCACCACCTTCGGCATGAACCGGATCAGCCGTTGGCATTCCAGGATGTGCAGCCGCCCGGCCCGCGCCGGGTCCACCGTCTCGGCGGTCTCGCCGCTGGCGTACTGGTAGCCCGAACGACCGCGAATCCGCTGGTCACCGCCGGAGCAGAAGGCCCAGCCACCGTCCTTGGCCGACGGACCGTTGCCGGTGATCAGCACGCAGCCGACGTCCGAACTCATTCGGGCATGGTCCAGCGCCCGGTACAGCTCGTCGACGGTGTGCGGCCGGAATGCGTTGCGCACCTCGGGCCGGTCGAAGGCGATCCGCACGGTGCCCTGATCCACCGCCCGGTGATAGGTGATATCAGTGAAATCGAACCCCGGCACCTCCTGCCAGGCCGCCGGATCGAACAACTCGGACACTCGAGACTCGTTCACACCTGGGAGAATAGGCGGATGCAGCGAAGTGATCGCCGGTGAACCCCTCCACCGCGCAGGCCAGGGTCGTTGTCGACGAGTTGGTGCGCTGCGGCGTGCGGCAGGTGGTGGTCTGTCCCGGCTCGCGCAACGCGCCCCTGTCCATCGCGCTGTACGAGGCCGCCGTCGCCGAGCGGCTCACCCTGCACGTGCGCATCGACGAGCGGTCGGCCGGCTTCTTCGCCCTCGGCCTGGCCAAAGGCCTTGTCTTGGGCCAGACCAAGGGCGTTGCCCGGACCGGCTTCGTGGCGCTGGTCTGCACCTCGGGCTCTGCCGTGGCCAACCTGCACCCGGCCGTGCTGGAGGCACATCACGGTGCCGTGCCGCTGCTGCTGCTCACCGCCGACCGGCCGGCCGAACTCCAGGACACCGGGGCCAACCAGACCATTCGCCAGCGCGGCATCTTCGGCGCCGCCGCGTCCGTTGTGGACTTCCCGGTGGCCGAGCGGCGCGCCGGCCAGAACGCGATCTGGCGGGCCACCGTCTGCCGTGCGGTCGCCGGAGCGCGGGGCGGCCCGGTGCAGGTGAACCTGCCGCTGCGCGAACCCCTCGTGCCCGACGCCGATCCGGACTGGCCGGAACCCCTCACCGGCCGGCCCGGCGACCGGCCGTGGACCACTTGGCCCACCGGGGAAACCGTGGCCCGGCAGGAACTCCCCGACCTCGGCCCGAAGGTCCTGATGGTGCTCGGCGACGGCGACGCCGCCCTGCTCGCCGACGCCGCCGCGACGGCCGCCGCCGCTGGTTGGCCGGTACTCGCCGAGCCGACCGCGCGGGCCGCGGCGGCCTCGGCCGGTGTGGCGCTGATCGTCAACGGCACCCTGCTCGCCGGCTCCGCGCAGCTGCCGGAAGCCTTGCGGCCCAGCGGATTGGTCATCGCCGGCCGGCCTACGCTGGCCCGCTGGGTGGCCACCCTGATGCGGGCCACCCCGGTCGTGCACGTGGTCGACAAAAATCCACAGTGGACAGATCCGGCGCATGTCGTGCACAGCGTGAGCGCTCGCCTCACCCCGTCCGATCTTCCCGCGCCCCCAACTCTCCCCGCGTCCCCAACGGATTCACCGTCCCGGCCGGAGTGCGGACCACGATCCGATTCGGACTGGTTGCGCGGCTGGCGGCAGGCCGACGACGCGGCCGGCGTCGCGGTGCACAAGGTTCTCACCGAGGCGTCCTGGCCGACCGGGCTGCGGGTGGCCGCCGAGGTTGTCGCCGAGTTGCCGCAGGATTCGGTGCTGCTGGTCGGTTCATCCAATCCGATCCGCCTGGTCGACCTGGTCGCCGCGCCGCGCGCCGACCTGCTGGTGGTCGCCAGTCGTGGCGTGGCCGGCATCGACGGCAGCGTGTCCACCGCGGCCGGACTGGCCATCGGCACCGGTCGACGCGGCTACGCGCTGCTCGGCGACCTGACCTTCCTGCACGACACCAACGGACTGCTGCTCGGCCCGGACGAGCAGCGGCCGGAGCTGACCGTGGTGGTGCTCAACGACGTCGGCGGCGGCATCTTCGCCTTATTGGAACAGGGCGCACCGGAACACGCGGCCAGTTTTGAACGGGTCTTCGGCACCCCGCACCAGGTCGACCTCGCCGCGCTGTGTGCCGCGCACCAGGTCCCGCACCAGTTGGCGCGCACCGACACCGAGCTGCGGGCGGCCCTGCGTTCCGGCGCTGGCCTGCGGGTCGTCGAGGTACCCGTCCCGAGGGAGGGCCTGCGGGCCGCGCACGCCGCCCTACGCGCGGCGGTCGCAGACACACTTATCCAATTCAAGATGTAACGGCTTTGTCGACTGAAGCCGTTACATCTTGAATTGGCATTGTGTCTCCGGGGCGTCCGGTACGCGGATTCGTGGGCACGAACCAACGAGTCGACGAACGAGTCGACGGGCCAACGAACGAGTCGACGGGCCTCAGCCGAGGTCGGTCAGCTGTTCGAAGGCGTCGCGGATCGGGATCATCTTTGCTCTGGCCTCCAGGACCTCACTGTCCGGATCGGAGTCCGGCATGATCCCGCCGCCCGCGTACAGCCGCGCGGTGTTGCCGTTGACCTGCGCGCAGCGCAACGCAATGCCGAACTCGCCGTTCCCGGAGCGGTCGATCCAACCGACCGGACCGGCATAGCGCCCCCGGTCCATGCCCTCCAGTTCGGTGATCAGCGCGACCGCTGCCTTCCGTGGGGTACCGCCGACGGCGGCCGGTGGGTGCGTCGCGCCGGTCAGCTCCAGCAGCGAGGGGTCGCCGGTCAGCGTGCCGGTGATGTCGGTGGCCAGGTGCAGCACGTTGCGCAGCCGCAGGATCGTGGCCTCACCCGGTACGTCGAGCGCGGCGCAGAACGGGCGGATGGCATCCGCGACCGACTCGACCGCATACCGGTGCTCCTCCTGGTTCTTCGCCGAGCCCAGCAGGCTCGCGGCCAGCGCGTCCTCGTCGATGCCCGCACGCGGCCAGACCGTGCCGGCCAGCACCCGCGCGGTCACCTCGGTCCCGCGTCGACGCAGCAGCATTTCCGGGGTCGCGCCGACCAGGCCGTCGACCGCGAACACCCAGCAGTTCGGATTGCCCCCGGCCAGCGCGTGCAACAGGCCACGACTGTCCAGCGGACCCTCCTCGGCGGGGGTGGTCGCCACCAGGTCGTGCGCCAGCACCACCTTGCGCAGCTCCCCGGCGCGCAGCCGACGGACCGCCTCGGCGACGGCGGTCCGGTAACCGGTGACCGACAGCTCTCCCTCGGCGTAGCGCACCGTGGACGGCGTGCGGATCGGCTGCATCGCCACGGCCGTTCGGGAGCCGCGCTGATGGGTGCCGACCCCGATTTCCGTGACCCATGTCACGCCGTCCCGGCGGCCGACCACGACCTCCGGCACCACCAGCGTCGAGTGTCCCGGCTGGTCGGCGAAGGCCATGCTGACGAACGCGACCGGCCCGGTCCCGGCCATCCGCACCTCGTCGGTCACCGCGGCGTTCGCGGCGAAATCCCGCCACCAGTCCGCCGCCTGGGCGAACCGGCCGGGGCCCGAGGGCGCGAACCGGGCCGCCGCACCCCAACCGACCAGGCCTTCCCCGTGCCGTACCCAGGCCAGTGCGTCGTCCCCGCGCGGCAGCAGCTCCAGCAGGTCGGCGCTGGACTCGATGACGCGGGTGTGTGCGTGCAGGCGGGGCGAGTTGTGCTCGTCGCGCGCCACGACGGGGTGTTGCGAGGAAACGGTCGTCACCCTGCGAGCGTACGAACCAACCGCTGAACTCGCGCTGAGAGATCGGCCGCTTTGTGAGCTGCCGGACAGCGGCGGGGAGAACATGTCTGGTACTCGCCCCCGAGATCGCGGGTATGGGCCGCCCCGATCACGACCTGCTGGGGGATCTCGCGTATCCGGCGGCGGCCGACCCGGTCGGCGTCCTAGAATTCGGGCGAGATGGCGAACGAGACGGCGAACGACGTCGTACTGGCGGAATCGGGCGGACACGGTGAGAACACTGACCGCGTTGAGCGCGCCGTGCCGTCGACCGAGCTGACCACACGAGCCGCCCGGCCACCGGTCCCGCCCGGCCCGGCCCGGCGTCGCCGCGTCACCGCGACCGTGATCATGGTGTTGGCCTGCGTGATCAGTGCTTTGTGCCTGCTGGTGCTCTATGGCTGCTGGCATGACGACCACGACATCGACACCCACCTCGGCCGAGCCGATGCCGATGTCCTCGCGGTGGTGTTCAACCGCACCGCGGTGCGGTTCGTCACCCCCGACGGCACGGTGAACATCCCGCCGGAGGGGGTCCTGTATCCCAGCGGGCTGGCGGCCGGCGAGGTCGTCCGGGTCGAGTACGACACCCTCGACCCGAGCATGGTCCGGGTCGCCGGGCGCAGCTATACCCTCGCGTTCCTGCCGATCGGCAGCACCATCGCCGGCACCTGGGTGATCGCCGGGCCGCTGCTGTGGTGGCTGCGCCGCCAACGCAGGTCCACGCCCACCTCCACCACCGCACCGCCCACCCCGACGACTCCGACAAATCCGCCGACTCCGACCGCGACGACCGCCTGAGCCAGCCCGACCGCCTGGCTGGGGCCGGCCGTCTGAGTGAAGCGGTCATTTGAGCGAGCCCGGCCGCCGGAGCGAGGCCGGCCGTCTGAGCCAGCGTGGCCGCCTTGGGGCCAGTCCGCTTGGGAGCCAGTCTGCTTAGGGGACATGCCGGCTTCGTCCCGGTGACGCGGACTCAGCCCGCGTCGCCGCGCCACCATTCGAGCACCGCCGGAGCCACCTCCGGCCCGGCCACCAGCAGGCCGTCCGCCGATAGACCGGTCGCGCCGGTGGCATCCATGCCGTTGCGGTCCAGCACCACCGCGCCGGCCTCCAGCGCCAGCGCGACCCCACCGGCCACGTCCCACTCGTGGAAGCTGTGCAGCACGGCCGCTGCCGCGTGGCCGAGCGCGACCCCGGCCACCGCGAGCGCGGCCGAACCCAGGATGCGCACCCCGGTGTGCGCCTTGGCCGCGCGGCTCATGAACTCGGCCATCCCCGGCCACGGGCCGCCGCCGACCAGTTCGGTGCAGACGATCGCGCCGGCCAGCTCGGTCCGTGCCGGCAACCGCACCGGGGCCCCGTTGGCCCTGGCTCCCCGGCCCCGCGCGGCGGCGTAGATCTGCGCCCGGTAGGGATCGGCGACCACCCCGACCACCGGCCCGTCAGCGTCCATCAGCGCGAGGCTGTAGGCGCACCAGGGCATCCCGGCCACGTAGTTCGCGGTGCCGTCCACCGGGTCGACCACCCAGCGGTACTCCGCCTCGCTCGCCCCGACGTCCGCGCCGAATTCCTCGCCGATCACCGGGATGCCGGGGAACTCGGCGGTCAGCACGCGCCGGGTGTGCCGTTCGAGGGTCCGGTCGGTGTCGGTCACCCAGTCGAACGGGGACTCCTTGGCCGTCGGCCGCGCGCCCCGGCCCGCGGTCGCGGTGATCACGTCGGTCGCGTCGTTGGCCAACCGCCCGGCAACCTCCAGCGCGTGCGAGACGAGCGCGGGGGGCACCGGGCGAGCCGTCCTGCGGGTCGCGGTCACCGGTGCCTGTTCCCAGCGCGCCAGCGGGGCGGCGTCGGCGGATTCACGATCCGGAATGGGGACTCGCGACACGGAGTGGGTGAGGGAACGGCCGTCATACTGGTCGAGCGTGCACCCAGGTGGTGTCTGTGACGCGACCAACAGATGACGGACCGACGATCACTGTGTGCAAGTCTCGTGCGGACTCCGCCGACGGCGGGCCGTAGCCTTGCGCCCATGTCACGCGCGAATCTGGACCGGGACCCGCACGAGGTCGCCCAGATGTTCGACGGGGTCGCCAAGCACTACGACCGGACGAACTCGCTGACCAGCCTCGGTTTCGACCGGCACTGGCGGACGGTCACCGCTCGCGAGCTGGGTCTGGCTGCCGGCGAGAAGGTGCTGGACATCGCGGCCGGCACCGCGGTCTCCACGGTCGCGCTCGCCCAGTCCGGCGCCTGGTGCGTCGCGGCCGACTTCTCGCTGGGCATGTTGCGGCGGGGCGCGCACCGGCCGGTGCCCAAGGTCGCCGCGAACGCCCTGCGGCTGCCCTTCCTCGACGACGCCTTCGACGCGGTCACCGTCTCCTTCGGGCTGCGCAACATGAAGGGCACCGTCGAGGCGCTCGCCGAGATGCGTCGGGTGGTCCGGCCGGGCGGGCGGCTGGTGGTCTGCGAGTTCTCCACGCCCACCTTCACGCCCTTCCGGTTCGTCTACCTCAACTACCTGATGCGCGCGCTGCCGGCGATCGCCCGCAAGGTCGCCTCCAACCCGGACGCCTACGTCTACCTGGCCGAGTCCATCCGGGCCTGGCCCGCGCAGCGGCAGCTGGCCGAACTCGTCGAGCAGGCCGGCTGGCGCGAGGTGGAGTGGACCAACCTCACCGGCGGCATCGTCGCCCTGCACCGCGCCAGCAAGCCGGCCGACAAGGTAGCCGAGAAGGTGGCCGACAAGCCGGCCGACAGGGTGACCGACGAACCGGCTGCCGACGAACCGGCTGCCGACAAGCCGGCCGAGGCCGACGAACCGGCCGAGAAGGTGGCGGCCGACGAGTCACCCGGCGACCGACCAACCGGTGCGCCGGTGGCCGACGAACCAACGGGTGAGCGCGGGAAACCGGCGGCTGAGCGGCCGGCCGGGACCGACGCATAGAATTGCGGTCAATCCCCTTCCCCAAGGAGCACATTCATGCCTAGCCGACGCCGCGCCGATGAGGACGCCGAGGTCATCGTGGTTGGTGCCGGCCCTGCCGGTTCCACCGCGGCCACCTATCTGGCCCGGTGCGGGTTGGATGTGCTGCTGCTGGAGAAGAGCACCTTCCCCCGGGAGAAGGTCTGCGGTGACGGCCTGACCCCGCGCGGGGTCAAGCAGCTCATCGACCTCGGCGTGGACACCCGCGAGGAGGCCGGCTGGCTGCACAACCGCGGCCTGCGGGTGGTCACCTCCCACCACGAACTGGAACTGGACTGGCCGTCGCTGTCCAACTTCCCGCCCTACGGCGTGGTGCGCACCCGGCAGGACTTCGACGAGATGCTGGCCAGGACCGCGCAGCGGGCCGGCGCGCGGCTGTTGGAGAACACCAACGTCACCGGCGCCATCACCCACGAGCGCACCGGCCGGGTGGTCGGCGTCAGCGCGAAGGTCGGCAAGGACCGCGAGCCGGTCACCTACCGGGCCCCGCTCGTGCTGGCCTGCGACGGCGTGTCCGCGCGGCTGGCGCTGTCGGTCGGCATCGACAAGCGCGACGACCGCCCGATGGGCGTCGCGGTGCGCCGGTACTACAACTCGCCGCGCACCAAGGACGACTACCTCGAATCCCACCTTCAGCTGTGGGACCGCACCGACCCGGCCCGCCCGGTGCTGCTGCCCGGCTATGGCTGGATCTTCGGCATGGGCGACGGCACCGTCAACGTCGGCCTCGGCATCCTGTCCACATCCAAGGCCTACGGCACCACCGACTACCGGGCGCTGATGCGCTCCTGGGTCGCCGGCCTGCCCGAGGACTGGGAGTTCAACGAGGACACCGCGACCGGCAAGATCGGCGGCGCCGCGCTGCCGATGGGGTTCAACCGCACCCCGCACTACCGCGACGGCCTGCTGCTGGTCGGTGACGCGGGCGGCATGGTCAACCCGTTCAACGGCGAGGGCATCGGCTACGCGATGGAGTCGGCGAAGCTCGCCGCCCAGTGCGTGGTGCAGGCCTTGGCCCGGCCGGAGGGTCCGGCGCGGGAGCGCGCGCTGGCCGGCTATCCGCTGGCGCTGAAGCAGGCGCTGGGCAGCTACTACACGCTCGGCAACACCTTCTCCAAGCTGATCGGCAACCCGACGATCATGCGGCTGTGCACCCGGTACGGGATGCCCAAGGAGAGGCTGATGCGCCTGGTCCTCAAGCTGCTCGCCGGCCTCTACGACCCGCGCGACGGCGACGCGATGGACCGGATCATCACGGTGGCGACGAAACTCGCCCCCAGCGTCTGAGCAACCTCGTCCGACAACCTCGTGTGATCGATCTCGATGATCGATTTCGTCCAAGCAACGGCTTTCGAGTAGTGCCTTTCCAGTAGTGGCTTCCGAGCAACGGCGTTGATCAACGCCGTTGCTCGGCGCCGACCGGTGTCGGCCGGTCGACGGCGCGGATCGAGGCCGGCGGACGATGGTCACATCAGGTCTTCGCTGATCAACAGCACTGCCCAGGCCGGTCGCACCGAGGGGTGAGGCCGGCCGACCCAGGTCCGGCGCCGGACGCGGTGCGGTGTTCTCGATCACATGGGAACCCGATGCCCTGGCGCAGCCCTGTGACCTAGGTCCTAAACTACGCATCAAGTCTTGTGAAGGAGTTCACAACCCGGTCCGCCGGAGCTTGTGAATAAATTCACAAGCTCGTCGGCGCACAGGGGCCCGGCGAGGACATTTCCCAGGTCAGCTGGCCTGTTGTGGTTAGGGCTGCCTAACCAGGGGAGTGTGACGTACACCCCGTAGGGTGCGGACGGCGGTGACCGGCAGGTCACCGACGGCGAGAAGGGCGGGCCAAAGATGCAGATGGCAGCGGTGCAGGTGGTCGAGGCCGCGGGAACGCCAACCGCTCTTGGCCCCTATCTCCCGATCTTCCTGTTGTTCGTGCTGGCCGCCGGATTCGCCGGCGCGTCCGCGTTGCTCGCGGCGCCGAACATGGGCCCGAAGCGCTACAACAAAGCCAAGTTCGAGGGTTACGAGTGCGATATCGAGCCCTCGCCCCAGCCGATCATCGGCGGTGGCCGGGTTCCGGTCGCGTACTACCTGACCGCGATGTTGTTCATCCTGTTCGACAT
>CAJCJE010000517.1 GCA_903970565.1 Candidatus Melainabacteria bacterium
ACGGCAACGTGACCGCCGCGGCGGAGCAACTGGACCTGGCCTGCGCCGCCGGTGACGAGACCGAGAAGCAGATCGCGCTGGCCAGCGTGGTGGTGCAGCTGCTGATGTGGACGACCCAGCTGCGCGGCGAGGCCCACCCCACCGGACGGCCGAGCCGCTGAGGCGCGCACGCCGGCCGAATCCAGCACCTGCTCATGCCACACCGAAGGACTGAGCGCACTGGTCAGCCGGCTGGAGCTGCGACGGGGCAGCGCATTCGCCACCGAGGCAACCAACCGCGGATGAGGCTGCGGAGCAGCGAAGGACCAGAGTATGAGCATGACGAGCATCGTCAGTGATCCGGGGCTCGGCAGGCCGGCGGTCGCGTTCGACCATCCCGCCCTGTTCTACCGCACCACAGACGACTACCTGACAGACACGCTCGAATTCGTTCATAACGGCCTGGCCTGCGGTGACGCCATCGCGATCGCGGTCACCTCGGCACGGCTGCAACTGCTGACCGGGGAACTCGGCCCGGCCGTCGACAGCCTCCAGCTGGTCGACATGACCAGGGCCGGCCGCAACCCCGGCAGGATCATCGGCGGAGTACTGCGTGCCTTCGCCGACCACCACCCCGACCGCGCGGTACGCATCGTCTGCGAACCGGTCTGGCCCACCCGCTCACCGGCCGAACACTCGGCCTGCGCCCAGCACGAAGCCCTGATCAACCAGGCCTTCGCCGGTCGGTCGGCCACCATCATGTGCCCCTACGACGCGGCGGCACTGGACCGGCGAACGCTACACGACGCGACCCGCACCCACCCCACCATCATCGAGCGCGGCCGGCGCCGCCACAGCCCGGCCTACGCGCCGGAGAAGGTCATCGCCGAGCACAACCGGCCGTTGACCGCCCCCGCCGACGCCCGCACGCTGACCATCCGCGCCGGCCAACTGGCCTGGCTGCGCGACCAGGTCGTCGCGCACGCCGCGAACCTGGGCACGTCCGAGGACAAGCAGGCCGACTGGGTGCTGGTCCTCACCGAGTTGGTGACCAACAGCATCGAGCACGGCGGCGGCAACGCCACGGTGCGGCTGTTCACCGAGCACGGCCAACTTGTCGGCCAGGTCCACGACACCGGCCAGTTCCTCGACCCGCTCGCCGGCCGGAAACCGGCCCCACCCGGCCAGCTCCGAGGCCGGGGTCTGCTGATCGTCAACGACCTCACCGACCTGGTCCGGCTGCACACCGAACCGGGCTCCACCACTCTGGAAGTACGGCTACGCCTTGTCTGAACAAACTCGGATCGACCGACCGCCGCCGAAGCGACGAAGTGTACGTGGGGAGCGGCAACACTGCGGGTTGAGGAGGGCAGGTTGCCCCGTTTTCGACGCGGTCGTAGGGTGAAATCAGCGGCTGAACACGCAGCCGCCCCGTGGGAGTGCGCCCTCGCCGTAGCCGGCATGGTGACCGACCGATCCGAGCCAGGTGGTAACAGGTCATGACAGCCACCGAACGCGGGCACAGCACCGAGTACCAGGCACTCACACCGCTGTTCACCCAGCTCAACGACAGCGAGACGGCCGAGCCGGAACGCGGGCGCATCCGCGACCAACTGGTGACCCAGTATCTGCCGGTCGCCGAACACATCGCCAGGAAGTTCCGCAACCGAGGCCAGCCGGACGAGGACCTCAAGCAGGTCGCCACCGTCGGCCTGATCAACGCCGTCGACCGGTTCGACCCGGCGCTGGGCAACGACTTCCTGTCCTTCGCGGTACCCACCATCACCGGCGAGATTCGCCGCTACTTCCGCGACGCCACCTGGGCCGTGCGGGTACCCCGGCGACTCAAGGAACTCCACGCCGCGCTCAGCACCGCGGCGGCCCGGCTGAGTCAGGAACTGGGCCGTTCGGCCCGGCCCAGCGAACTCGCCGCCGACCTCGGCCTGCCCATCGACGAGGTCTACGAGGGCCTCCAGGCCGGCCTCGCCTACCACAGCGACTCGCTCAGCGAATCACCCGGCGACGACGGTCCGAACCGGATCGAGAACCAGCTCGGCGTCATCGACGGCGACCTCGGACTCGTCGAGGACCGCGAAGCGCTCTACCCAGCGCTCGCCCAACTGCCGGAGCGCGAAGCGTCCATCGTGGTGATGCGGTTTTTCGGCAACCTCACCCAGACCCAGATCGCCGAGCGCGTGGGCATCTCGCAGATGCACGTCTCCCGGCTGCTGGCCAGCAGCCTGCGCTCGCTGCGGAAAATCCTCAACGGCGACCAGCCGAGCTGATTCAGCCGTCCACCAACGAAATCCAGTATCACGAACACAACGGCCGGCTGAGATCAGGGAACTCAGCCGGCCGAGCGCTGATCAGGAAGCGAGCGCAGCGACGCCGGCCTCGTTGCCAGCGGTCTGCTTACGCGCGGACAGTTCCGCGGCCCGCTCGCGGACCGTCATCCCACCCCAGATGCCATAGGGTTCGTGCACGGACAAAGCATGCTGCCGGCAACGCTCCAGCACCGGGCAACGCCGACAGGCCGCCTTGGCGCGCTCCTCGCGCCGGGCCCGGATATCTCCCCGCTCGTGCTCGGGATGAAAGAAGATCTCGCTGTCCGCGTCCCGGCACAGCGCCAGCAACTGCCAATCCCAGGTTTCCGCCACCGGCCTGGGCAGTCGACTAACATCGGCCACTACGCACACCTCCACTGATGCTTGCCCTGCAATTGCTTGTTCTTGTAACAACGTCGTTGTGGCCGTGACAAAGGGAAAACGCGCGCCTCGCTGCCCGCGTCATGCGCGATCTTTCACAGCGCCTGATCCCTGTCCGGCTGACCCATCGCCGTTCCGGCGGCGGGATTCATCGGCGCGTCACTCGGAATCCCGTCGCCGTACTGGCTGTGTCCGTACTCACCGTTGTCGTAGTCCACCTTCGGCTGTACCCGAAGACCGACCTCCCGCTCACCAGGACGACCTCGAGTTTCCAGATCCGCCACGATTGCTTCATCACGCTGCTGAGAGAGCATCCGCAGCGCGATGCCGTACACCACGGCAAGCACGATCAGCAGCACCCCGACCTGGACCAGGAACCGTTGCGTCCCGCTACCCCCGATGGGCAGTGCCGCGATCAGGGCGACAATGCCCAGTGTCAGCAGGTGAAACACCACCGCGAGCAAGGTGGCGGCCGGCGCGGCGGACCCACCCTCCTTCGGCACGGAGCTGGCAAGGTAGCGGCGCCCCGAACTGATCAGCAGCTGGCCGACCAGGATCACCACGACCACGCCCACGATCACAAAGCCGACGTGCTCCGAATCCATCACGACCAGTCCCTTCCACCTCAGGTAGCAGGTGGGTACCCCGGTGATCGGGACGGAAACCAGCCGAAGCGGAAAATCGTGACTGTCCGTTCAGGCACCGGTTCAGTCGGTGCCGGAGCGCCATCGGGCGCGGTAGCGCTCAGCCTCGTCGGCGTGCTGCTCACGATAACGCTGCCTGCGCACGGCCGTGCCATATCTCGGCGGGAAGCCGTAGCGAGTCAGCCTGCCGTTCACACTCTCCACCGAATACGACAGCACATAGCGCAGCATCCCGACCAACCCCAACACCACCGCGCCCACCGCCAGCGGCCAGGAATGGCCGAACACCTCGAACAGGGTCACCAGGATCACGGCCGCCGGCAGCACCTGCACCAACCCGCGCACGAACACTCGCAGCAGCCAGGTCCGGCAGGTCGCGTCGTGCAGCACCCAGTCCCGATACCGGTCAGGCAACCGACCACCGTAGGAGTAGTACACCCACGGCAGCGGGTTCGGCCGCCTGACCGCCACCAGACTCTCAGCCTCGTTCGATCAGATGACCGACCACGTCCGGCCCAGGATGAGCGGCACCGGAACCGTCCCGGCGCAGGTCCACCTCGGGCAACTCCACCGGCGAACCGTTCTGCGCGACACCGGCCGGCCGAGGACCGACCCAGGCCAGCCGCAACGTGAGCTCGCCCTTGAGGAAGCGCTGCGCCCGAACCCCACCGGTAGCCCGCCCCTTGGCCGGATACTCCGCGAACGGCGTCACCTTCACCCCGATCCCGGTCGAGGTCACCACCATCGGCTCACCGTGCTCGGTGTCATCGGTCCGGATCGCGCCGAAGAACATCACCTGGGCCTCCGCGCCCAGATTGATCCCGGCCATCCCACCGCCCTTGAGTCCCTGCGGTCGAACCAACGACGCCGCGAACCGCAACAACGACGCCTCCGAGGACACGAACACCAGCGTCTCGCTGCCATCGGTCAGCCAGGTCGCGCCGACGACCTCGTCACCGTCCTTGAGCCCGATCACCTCGAACTCGTCCGACCGCACCGGCCACTCCGGCGAGCAGATCTTCACCACGCCCTGCCGCGTCCCGAGCGCCAGGCCCGGCGAACCAGCACCGTCCTCACCCAGCGGCGCGATACCGACCACCTTCTCGCCGCTGTCCAACGACGCCAACTCGTTGGCCGCCATCCCGCCGCTGAGCGACACCGTACCGGCCTGATCCGGCAACACCGGCAATGGCAGCACATCGATCTTGAACGCCCGGCCCCGGTTGGTCACCAACAGAATCTGGCCCCGCGCCGTGGAATGCACCACCGCGGCGACCGCGTCATGCTTGGTCCGGCCGTTGCGCCGCCGAGCCTCCGAGGACTCCTCCGACTCGGCCGCCGTCCGCGCGACCAACCCGGTCGCCGACAGGATCACCTGGCACGGATCATCGGTCACCTCCAGCGGACCGGCCGGCTTCGACGCGGCCAGCACCTCCTTGAGATC
>CAJCJE010000518.1 GCA_903970565.1 Candidatus Melainabacteria bacterium
TTCTGCTTGGTACCGAAGTGGTACACCAGCAGGGAGACGCCGACCTCGGCCGCCGCCGCGAGCTGGCGCATCGTCGCGCCGTCGTAGCCGTCGACGGCGAACACCCTCTCCGCGGCCCGCAGCAGTGAGCGGGCGCGTGCGGTGCGGTGCGGACTGCCCTGCACGGCCTTCGGTTCGGCGGCGGTCAACAACTCAGCACTTCGCCTCCTGCGTACCAAGATCGTCTCTGATCAACGATTGTCCGACAGTACGTACGTCCAGTTGAGTTGTCGAGCGCTTACGCCCCTCCAAAGCCCGGTACTCCCCCGCCCCGCTCTGTCATCGCGCCAGCACGCCGCGTATTCCGGCGGTAGACTGTACGTACGTACAGGATGCGGAGGCAGGGTGCGCCTTCCTGAGCCCGGGCGCCACTCTCGACCCGCGACCGGGCCTGCTCGACGGCAATGTCGCCGCGCTCGCCGAACACGGTCTGCCCATCGGCGACCGACGCGCCGGCACCCCTTTCTGAAAGGGCGTGTCGAGACGCGGTTCCGCGAGCGCCGCAACGCGCGTAGGGCGAGCCGAGTGGTCGGCGCGAGAGGGAGGACCAGCCTTGGACGAGGGATGGCGATTCCGGCTCCTGGGGCCGCTGAGCGTCCAGCACGACGGAACGCCGATTCACGTCCCGGCCGCCAAGCAGCGGGCCCTGATCGCGACCCTGGCCCTGGACGCGGGCCAGACGGTCACGGCCGAGCGGTTGATCGCGTGCCTGTGGGGTGACCACGCCCCGGCCACCGCGCGCAACACGTTGCAGAACTACGTGCTGCGACTGCGCCGCACCCTCCACCACGGCGCCGGCAGCTTCCCGCTGGCCACCTCCGCCTCCGGGTACTGCCTCGACGTGGACGCCGACACGGTCGACGTTCACCGTTTCATCAGCCTGCTGCGGTGCGCGCGGGCCGATGGCGCCGATCCGGAGTCCGCGTCGACCGCGCTGGACGAAGCGTTGGCGCTGTGGCTCGGTGATCCCCTGGTGGACGTGCCCAGCGAGGTGCTGCACCGCGACGTGGTGTCCGGACTGGTCGAGCACCTGTTGGCCGCGCGGGAACAGCGCATCGACCTTCAGCTTCGACTCGGCCGACACCGAGAGCTGGTCACCGAACTGGTCACGCTGACCACGCGCCACCCGCTGCGGGAGCGCCTGTGGGCACAGCTGATGCTGGCGCTGTACCGAGGTGGACGGGCCGCCGAGGCCCTGGACACCTACCAGCGGGCCGGCACGGTCCTGTCCGCCGAGTTGGGCGTCGACCCCGGCCCGGAACTACAGAAACTGCACCAGGCGGTGTTGACCGACGATCCCGATCTGATGATCGCCGACGCGCCGGCCGCAGTCACCGAACCCGACCAGCGGCCGTTCGTGCCGCGCCAACTGCCCGCGCCGGCCGCGCACTTCGTCGGCCGCACAACCGAACTGGACCGGCTCACCGCCCAGTTGAACGCCACGCACGGCGCGCCGCCGATGGTGATCTCGGCCATCGGCGGCACCGCGGGCGTCGGCAAGACCACCCTGGCCGTGCACTGGGGACACCGGCACGCCAAACGGTTTCCCGACGGCCAGCTCTACGTCGACCTGCGCGGTTTCGACCCGAGCGGGGGTCCGTTGTCGGCGACGGCGGCGATGCGGGGTTTCCTCACCGCGCTCGGCATCCCCGACCGGCGCATTCCGGCAGACCCCGGCGAACAGGCCGCGCTCTACCGCTCCCAACTGGCCGACCGGCGGATGCTGGTGGTGCTGGACAACGCCCGCGATGTCGAACAGGTGCGGCCGTTGCTCCCCGGATCGCCCAGCTGCCTGGTCCTGGTGACCAGCCGCAACCAGCTGACCGGCCTGGTCGCCCTCAACGGCGCCATCCCCGTTCCGCTCGACCTGCTCAGCCACGACGAGGCGCGTGAGCTGCTGGTGGAGCGGCTGGGCAGGGGGCGCGTCGAGCAAGAGGAGGCCGTGGTCGAGGCGCTGATCGAGTCGTGCGCGCGGCTGCCGCTGGCGCTGACGATCGCCGCCGCGCAGGCCGCCCTGCACCCGTCCCGAGCGCTGGCCGCGCTCGCCGAGGAACTGGGCGACGACCGTCGACGGCTGGACACCCTCGCCACCGAGGACGCCGCGGCCGACGTCCGTGCCGTGTTCTCCTGGTCCTGCCGCACCCTCACCGACGCCGCGGCCCGGACGTTCCGGCTGCTGGGTCTGCACGCTGGCCCGGACATCAGCCGGTCGGCGGTGGCGTGCCTGACGGCGTCGTCGCCGGCCGACACGCGCCGCGCGCTGGACGAACTGACCCGCGCTCATCTGATCACCGAGCGCTCCGCCGGCCGCTACGGCCTGCACGACCTGCTGCGCGCCTACGCGGCCGACCAGGCCGAGCGCCACGAGAGCCCGACCGAACGCGACGCCGCCCTGCGACGGCTGATCGAGTTCTACAACCACACCGCACACGGCGGCGCGCTGCTGCTGGACCCGCACAACCGGCCACGGTTTCAGCTCGACCCACCCACGCCCGGCGTGCGGCTTGACCCGTTGGCCGATCTACCGGCCGCGATGGCCTGGTTCGACGCCGAACACCCCAGCCTGATGGCCATCCAGCAGGTCGCCGTCACCCACGACTGGCATCTCGCGGTCTGGCAGTTGGCCTGGGGCCTGAACACCTTTCAGACCCGGCGAGGACACCTCAACGAACGGCGCGTCACCTGGGAGGCGGCCGTGGCCGCCGCACCCCACCTTGCCGACCCCGTCTTCCTCATCGAAGCCCACCGGCTCCTGGGCCGGGCCCGAGTCGACGTGCGGTCGGTGGAAAAAGGCATCGATCATCTGTACCAGGCCGCCGCCCTGGCCGAGAAGCACCACGAAGCCCAACTGCTCGCCGACACCCACCGAGCGCTGGCCTGGGTCCTGGAACTACTCGGAGCCGGCCACCACGCCATGCGCCACGCCGTCGACTCGCTGGAGATCTACCGAACCCTCGACCGGCCGACGGGCGTGGCCGACGCGCTCAACGCGGTCGGCTGGTGCGCGGCCAAGCTGGGCGAGTTCGACACGGCCCGAGACCGCTGCAAGACCGCTCTCGACCTGCACCAAAGCAACGAGAACGCGCACGGCGCGGCGGCTGCGCTGGACAGTCTCGGCTACATCGAGCACCACTGCGGCCACCATGATCGGGCGGTCGACTACTACCAGCGCTCGCTGGCCCTGCGTCGGGCTCTGGACAACACCTTCTACGTC
>CAJCJE010000519.1 GCA_903970565.1 Candidatus Melainabacteria bacterium
TGGGCCGACCAGGTGATCAGTCCATTCTCCACAGTGGACTACTACGCGGCGATGGAACGGACGATGGGCGGCTACCGGGCCAGTCAGCGGTTCTCCCGCCTGTACCTGGTTCCCGGCGCGTATCACTGCCTGTTCAGCCCGGACTACAGCCAGGTCAATATCGCCGACTTCCTCAGCGCGATGTTCGCCTGGGTCCAGCACGGCGTCGCACCGGGCAGCCTGAGTGCGCCGACCGTCGAGATCTCCGACTTCTCGGTCGTCGCCACGGAGAACATCAGCCCGGTCGACGCACTGGCCCCGGTCGACTCCCCGAAGGGCAGTCTCAACGGGAACTACCAGCAGATTCCGGGAACCTACCGGTAAGCCATCGGTACCGCCCGGGGCCGAAACCCCGAGTACGGAGCCGAGATGGGAGAAACGGCGATGGCCGGCGACAGAGGGGTTCGCCGGCCATCGCCGTTGACAATCGAGACCAGTCGGGGAATCAGTCCTCGCTGGCGGTGCCCCTCTGCAATCCGTCGCTGATCAGGTCCATCACCGAGGAGTCGGCCAGCGTGGTCACGTCGCCGATGTCCCGATTCTCCGCGACGTCACGCAGCAGGCGGCGCATGATCTTGCCGGACCGGGTCTTCGGCAGCTCCGGGACGACCATGATCTGCCGGGGCTTGGCGATCGGGCCGATCTCCTTGGACACGTGGTTGCGCAGGGCTTGGATGGCCTCCTCGCCCTTCGCCTCGTCCTGGGCCACGTTGCCGCGCAGGATCACGAACGCCACGATGCCCTGACCGGTCGTCGGGTCGGTGGCGCCGACCACCGCCGCCTCGGCCACCGTCGGGTGGCTGACCAGAGCGGACTCCACCTCGGTGGTGGAGATCCGGTGCCCGGACACGTTCATCACGTCGTCCACCCGGCCCAACAGCCACATGTCGCCGTCGTTGTCGTACTTGGCGCCGTCACCGGCGAAGTAGTAGCCACGATCGGCGAACCGGGACCAGTAGGTGTCCTTGTACCGCTCGTTGTCGCCCCAGATACCGCGCAACATGCCCGGCCACGGCGCGTCGAGCACCAGGTAGCCACCGCCGCCGGCCGGCACGTCCTCGCCGGCGTCGTCGACGATCTTCGCCGAGATGCCGGGCAGCGGGCGCTGCGCGGAACCGGGCTTGGTGGAGGTGACGCCCGGCAGCGGGGAGATCATGATGCCGCCGGTCTCGGTCTGCCACCAGGTGTCCACGATCGGCGCCTTGTTGCCGCCGATGTGTTCGCGGTACCACATCCAGGCTTCCGGGTTGATCGGTTCGCCGACGCTGCCCAGCAGGCGCAGCGTGGACAGGTCGTGCTCGGCCGGGATCTCCGCGCCCCACTTCATGAAGGTCCGGATCGTGGTCGGCGCGGTGTACAGAATGGACACCTTGTACTTCTCCACGATGTCCCACCAGCGACCCTGGTTCGGCGTGTCCGGGGTGCCCTCGTAGAGCACCGAGGTCGCGCCGTTGGTCAGCGGGCCGTAGACGATGTAGCTGTGGCCGGTCACCCAGCCGACGTCGGCCGCGCACCAGTAGACGTCGGCGTCCGGCTTGAGGTCGAAGACGTTGCGGTGGGTGAAGGAGGCCTGGGTCAGGTAGCCGCCGGTGGTGTGCAGGATGCCTTTGGGCTTACCGGTCGTGCCGGAGGTGTAGAGGATGAACAGCGGGTGTTCGGCATCGAAGGCCTCCGGCGTGTGCTCGTCGGACTGACCGTCGACCAGTTCGTGCCACCACAGGTCGCGGCCGTCGTGCCAGTCGACCTTGCCCTCGGTGCGCCGGACCACCAGCACGTGTTCGATGCTCGGCGTCTCGGCGACCGCCTCGTCGACGGCGTCCTTGAGCGGTAGTGCCTTGCCGCGCCGGTTCTGCCCGTCCGCGGTGATCACCAGCTTGGCCTGCGCGTCGTCGATCCTGGCGCGCAGCGCGGCGGCGGAGAACCCGCCGAAGACCACGCTGTGGGTGAGGCCGAGCCGGGCGCAGGCCAGCATCGCGACCACGGTCTCCGGGATCATCGGCATGTAGATCGCGACCCGGTCGCCCGCGACCAGGCCCAGCGAACTCAGGGCGTTGGCGGCCTTGCTGATCTCGCGCTTGAGGTCGGCGTAGGTGACGGTGCGGGTGTCGCCGGGCTCACCCTCCCAGTGGAAGGCGACCCGGTCGCCGTGGCCGGCGTCCACGTGTCGGTCCACCGCGTTGTAGGCGACGTTGAGCTTGCCGCCGACGAACCACCTGGCGAACGGCGCGTCGGACCAGTCCAGCACCTGGGACCACCTGGTGTCCCAGTGCAGGTGTTCGGCCTGCTTCGCCCAGAACGCCTCGCGGTCGGCGCTGGCTTCGTCGTACATCGCCGACGTGGCATTTGCCGTGGCGGCGAACTCCTCGCTCGGCGGGAACGTCCTGCTCTCGTTGAGCAGGTTGTCCAGGGCAGGACCCTGGCCCGACGACTCGGTCATGGTGCAAGACCTCCTGAATGCTGGCTTCTCCACCGCTGGACCTCGAAGGCGGTCTGCCGCGGCTGCCCTGACCGTAGTGCGATCGGTGCCTGTTCGACAGTCCTGTACCTGGCAAAGGTCCAGACCATTATGTAGTTGTCCCGTTCCGATACCCACTGCTGACCACCAGGGCCGCCCCGTCCGACGGTTGGCGGGGCGGCCCTGGTCACACGCTTGAGCCGCGTCTCAACGTGGCGCGAGCGGGAACACCGGCAGCACCGTCCGCTTCCAGGTCGCGTTGGTGACCCCGGCGAAGGAGGCGTAGAACGCCAGCACTGCGGTGACGATGCCGATCCAGCCACCGATGTGGTTCATGCCGTCCGAGCCGGCGAACGAGCCGATGGTCAGGAACAGGAAGGTCAGCGTCAGCGCGATGAACACCAACAGCACCGCGCCCGACACCCGTATTGCCGCGATGGTCAGATACGCCGTGACGATGGTGAACATCAACAGGAACATTCCGGTCGCCTGACCGGCGTCCGCGGCCGGAATCTTGCTGGCGAAGAACCAGAGATAGAAGGCGAAGGCGAGCCAGAAACCGCCATAGGTCGAGAACGCGGTCGCGCCGAAGGTGTTGGCCTTGCGGAATTCCCACATGCCGGCCAGCAACTGGCCGAGTCCACCGTAGAACAGAGCGAGCGGCAACACCGCGAATGCCACGCTCGCGTTCACCAGTCCGGCGTTGGTGAAACTGAGTACCAGGGTTGTCGCAGCGAAGCCGGCAAGTCCGAGTGGGCCTGGATCGGCGATGACGTCGGTTGGGTTGGCCCTGACGCTGGTCTGGGTATCAGCCATGACCTGTTCTCCTCTCACGGCCGTCCGCACCGCCGGTCGCCCGGTGGTTGGAGAGCGGACGGCGTTGTCCTGGACGTCGTAGAGGTAGTAGAGGTAGTAGTGCGGCTCACGCCGTAGTGGTAGGGGTAACTGTTGAGCGAACAACCAATGAGTTACTCCGGATGCGAACCCAGCACAACCCGCAACCGCCCCCGTTGTCGACCAACGTTCGACAACGATCGATAAGCGGATCACTCGAACGGGTGATTCTACCCGAATAGACCAGGGCAAATAGGGGGTTTGAGTAGCTCCAGCTCGATGAGGCCCATGCTTGGACGGCCACCGACGGGGTTGGCCCCCACACATCGATACGCACTGGTTACCTTCTTATGGTGACCGATCCGCTGCTTGCCCTGCTCGACCTGCCCGGTGTGCCCGAGGCGGTGACCGCCGCGCGGGAGGCGGTGGACAAGGTGCACCGGCATCCCGCCAACCGGCGGGGCTGGGCGACCACCGCCGCCGAGGCATCCGTCCGGGCCGCCCGCGCCTCGGCCGCGATCGACGGCGGCCGGGTGGAGATCCCGGACGACGGCGCGGTCAGCGACCCGATCTTCACCGGCGCCCTGCGCGTCGCCGAGGCCATCGGCCCCCTGCTGACCACCTGGCGCCGCGCCCCGTTGCAGGCCCTGGCCCGGCTGCACGTGCTGGCCGCCGCCGACCTGGTCAACG
>CAJCJE010000520.1 GCA_903970565.1 Candidatus Melainabacteria bacterium
CGGTGTTGAGCAGCCGGACGCGGTCCACCTGGTCGGCCCAGACACAGGCCTCCAGCCAGGCGAGCTGCTCCTCGTCGGCGAGGTCGACCGGCCGGGGGTCGAGGCCGATCTTGGCGGCGATGGCCAGCTTGCGCGGCAGCGCGGGCTTCTTCGCCCCGGCGGCGAGGGCGAGTTGGCTGGTCAGCACGAGCGCCGCCTTGGCGGGCCCCGCGTTGACCTGCTCCCCGCCGGCCAGCTGGTATCGGTAGCCGTAGCGGTCCACGCCGAGCAACAGGCCGGCGCTGGTGCCGACCTCCAGCAGACCGATCGGGCCGCCGGCCTGCTTGCCGATGGCCACCAGCGCCGGGTACAGCAGGGCCGCCCGGCGCACCTCGTTGGTCTGGGTAACCCGAGTGGCGATCAGCTCGCGCATCCGCTCGGCCCGCGCCAGCACGAACTCCCGGAAGGTCGGCCAGGTGCGCTCGTCCACGCCCCGGTCGCCACCGACCGACGGGTAGTAGTACGCCAGCTCGGAGGTGGGTTCGGCGATCACCAGGCGATGCGCGGCGGCGAGGAACAGCGTCGCGCGGGCCTGCTCCGGCGCGGCGGCCGTGAGCAGGCCGGCCACGTCCGCGTCGGCGCCGGCCTCCCGCGCCAGGTGCTCGTAGAGGGGCGACTCACCGACCGCCTCCTGCTCGGCGAAGGTCGTCAGCCGCTCGCGAGCCGACTCGACCCCGGTCATCCGGCGCCCCCGGTCGAGGCCGCGGCCTGGTTCGACGGGGACGTCCGGGACGAGAGGGGCATGGTCACTCCTGGGGTTCGGGCCGGCCGGGTTGCTCGCCGCCACGGGTCTGCCCGTAGGAGCGCTTGGGCACCATAACCTTGCGGCGGAACACACACACCACGGTGCCGTCCTGCTTGTAGCCCTTGGTTTCCACGTACACCACGCCGCGATCGTCCTTGGACTTCGACGGGGTCTTGTCCAGGACCACGGTCTCGCCGTAGATCGTGTCACCGTGGAAGGTGGGTTTGACGTGCCGCAGCGACTCGACCTCCAGGTTCGCGATGGCCTTGCCGGACACGTCGGCGACCGACATCCCCAGCAGCAGCGAGTAGACGTAGTTGCCGACCACCACGTTCCGGCCGAAGTCGGTGGTCTCCTGCGCGTAGTGCGAGTCCAGGTGCAGCGGATGGTGGTTCATCGTGATCAGGCAGAACAGGTGGTCGTCGTATTCGGTGACCGTCTTGCCGGGCCAGTGCTTGTAGACCGCGCCGACCTCGAACTCCTCGTAGTAACGACCGAACTGCACCGTTGCCTCCTGATCCGACCACGCCGGCTGATCCGCTGACCGACACAGTGTGGCCCGACCGGGCATAATCTGTGCAACCGTTGTGTGAGTGAGTACACGGTCGGCAGGTCGGTGTCCGGCTATCCGTCACGGCGACTACCAGGAGTGTCGATGCCCGGTCTGCCCTCACTAGGTGGCCTGCACGGTTGGTCCGGCCGCAACCAGGCGTCCGGTGTGGACGAGCGCAAGGTCCCGGTCCCGTTGTCGGCCTATGTGGTCAACTGCGGGGTCTACGTCGACGGCAGGCGGTTACCAGGCCGGTGGACGCACACCGCCGCCATCGCCGAGGTGCGCGAGCGCGGCGAGGGCTTCGTCTGGATCGGCCTGCACGAGCCCGACGACGAGCAGATCCAGGGCATCACGCGTACCTTCGGCCTGCCCGAACTGGCCGTCGAGGACGCGCTGGAGGCCCATCAACGACCCAAGCTGGAGCACTACGAAGACCTGCTGTTCATGGTGCTCAAGACCGTGCGCTACGTCGAGCACGAGTCACCGACGACGGCGAACGAGATCGTCGAGACCGGTGAGCTGATGGTCTTCCTCGGCAAGGACTTCGTGGTGACCGTCCGACACGGCAACCATTCCGGCCTCGCCGAGGTGCGGGCCGAGATGGAGGCCGCGCCGGAACGCCTCGCGGCCGGTCCGAGCGCGGTGCTGCACGGCATCGCCGACCGGGTGGTGGACGCCTATCTGGAGGTGGCCGGCCTGATCGAGCAGGACGTGGACGAACTGGAGACCAGAATCTTCGGGCCGCGCACGGTGATCGGCTCGGAGCCGATCTACCTGATGAAGCGCGAGGTGCTCGAACTGCGCCGGGCGGTCGAACCCCTCGCCGGGCCGCTGCGAATGCTGATGACGATCGAGAAACCGTTGGTGGCAAAGGAGGTCCGCTCGTACTTCCGGGACGTGGAGGATCACCTGACCACGGTGATCGAACGGGTCGCCGGCTTCGACGTGCTGCTGACCACGCTGGTCGACGCGACCCTCGCCAAGATCAACCTGCAACAGAACACCGATATGCGCAAGATCACCGCGTGGGCGGCGATCCTGTCGATCCCCACCATGATCGCCGGCATCTACGGGATGAACTTCGAGTACATGCCGGAACTGCACTGGAAATTCGGCTATCCGTTGGCGTTGGGGCTCATCCTGATGATCTGCGTCGCGCTGTACTGGGTGTTCCGACGGAACAAATGGCTGTGAGGTACCCGGAAACCGTTGGTAGGAAAGCAGTCCGGTCTGTTACTCGGCTGCCGAGCCGTCCAGCGGGCGGACCCGGTTGAGCATCCGGTCGGCGTAGTTGTCCAACAGCCGGGTACCGACCTGTTGGGAGTAGCCCAGCAGCACGGCCCAGAACAGGATCGCGTCCTGTCCACGCAACCAGACCAGACCCTCGGCGAGGCCGGCACCGAGGGCCAGCACGCCGACCACCGCCAGCAGCGCCCCCAGCAGCACCTTGATCAGCGCCTGGTAACCGGCCAGCACGTACGGCGAGAGACTGGGTCTGCGCCGCACCAGCAGCACCACCGCGGCGATGCCCGCGCCGACCGTGCCCATCATCGCGACCAGCCACACCTGCCCGACTCCCGGACTCGAACCACCGCCCGCGCAGACGAGTTGGCCCGCGGTGTCGTTGGCCGCGGTGACGTTCTCGGTGGCCGCGACACACATCGGCAGCAGCGCGGGCCAGCAGGAGCTGACGATGCCCAGCAGCAGGTTGAGCAGCGCGAGGGTCATCGCCGCCACGAACAGCTTGTTGCGCAACGCCCGCGCCCCGGCATGGGCCTCGTCGGAGGCGTCGAACGCGGCCCGCACCGCGTCGATGACCACGATCCGGTCCGCCGCGCTCGGTGGCTCCTCCGGGCGCAGCCGGGCCAGGGCGGTTCGCCGCAGATCGGTGTCCGGCAGGCAGGGGTTGATGCGCTCGCACAGCGCCGGCAGCCGGGCGGCCAGCCGGGGATCGGCCGCGATGAGATACACCTCGGCCTCGTGCAGCTCGGCCACTCCGAACTGGCGCGGATCCGGCACCTTGGTCAGCATGATGTGCGCGTCGGGACGAGAGATCGGAAGAGCGTCGTGT
>CAJCJE010000521.1 GCA_903970565.1 Candidatus Melainabacteria bacterium
GTCGCACCGGCACCTTCTTCAGCTTCGAACAGGCCGGCGTGGTGCCGGACGTGGTGACCGTGTCCAAATCCATCGGCGGCTATGGTCTGCCGCTGTCGCTCACCCTGTTCTCCCGCGAACTCGACGTCTGGGAGCCCGGCGAGCACACCGGCACCTTTCGCGGCAACCAGCTCGCCTTCGTCGCCGCCACCGCCGCCTGTGACCTGTGGGAGCAGGACAAGTTCCGCATCGACCTCGCGGTCGCGGCCCGGCGGCTGGCCCGCTTCGGCGCGGAGCTGACCGCCGCCGAGCCGTCGATCGTGATTCGCGGTCGCGGCATGGCGATGGGCATCGACCTCGGCGCGGCCGGGGGCCCGGCGCGGGCCGAGGTGTTGCAGCGCTACGCCTTCGAGCACGGCGTGATCGTCGAGCTGTGCGGCCGGCACGACGAGGTGGTCAAGCTGCTGCCGCCGTTGAACATCGACGTGGTGCGCCTGGACCGGGGCCTGGCGGTCCTGCGGGACGGCCTGCACGCCTGACCGGTGTGACCCCATCCAACGACAGGAGAAAACCATGTCGTACCCACCCCGCCACCTCATCTCCATCGACGACCTCGACGACGGCGACCTCGACCACCTCGCCCGCCGGGGCGCGGAGTTCGCCTCGGGCCTGGCCGAACAGGCCCGGCCGCTGCGCGACACCGTCGTGGGCGTGCTGTTCCGCAAGACCTCCACCCGCACCAGGACCGCGTTCTCGGCCGGCGCGTTGCGGTTGGGCGCCGGCCTGATCACCTACGGACCCGGCGACCTTCAGGAGAACACCGGCGAATCGGTCGAGGACACCGCGACCGTGCTGTCCAGGATGCTCGACGTGCTGGTCGCCCGCACCGCGGGCGCCGAGGCCGAACTGCGCGCCTACGCCGCCCAGACGCGGATGGCGGTGGTGAACGCGATGAGCGCCGTCGAGCACCCCACGCAGGCGCTGACCGACCTCACCACGATGCTGCGCCACTTCGGCCGGATCGACGGGCTGCGCGTGCTCTACGTCGGCGAGGGCAACAGCACCGCCTCGGCGCTGACCCTGGCGCTGTCCCGGTTCGCCGGCGCCGAACTGCACCTGCGCACCCCCGCCGGCTACGGGGTGGAACAGAGCTTCCTCGACCGCGCCGAGGTCAGCGCCAAGCAGTCCGGCGCGCACATCGGGCAGCGGCACGACATGGACGAGCTGCCGCCGGTCGACATCGTCTACACCACCCGGTGGCAGACCACCGGCTCGTCCAAACCGGACCCGGACTGGCGCACGGTGTTCGAGCCCTTCCGGGTGAACGGAGCGGTCATGGCCGCCTGTCCCGGCGCGGTGTTCATGCACGACCTGCCGGCGCACCGCGGCGAGGAGGTGTGCGCCGACGTGCTGGACGGCCCCGCGTCCATCGCCTTCGACCAGGCCGAGAACAAGTACCACAGCGCCCGCGCGGTGCTGGAGTGGTGCGTCGGCGCGGAGACGACGTGAGCCGGTTCCCGGTCACCCAGCACCGGCGGGCGCTGGTCGCGGTGTTCGTGGCCGGCGGCGTCTCCTCCTTCGGCACCCAGATGACCGCGCTCGCGCTGCCCTGGCTGGTATTGCAGAGCACCGGATCGGCCACCCAGACCGGTCTGGTGTTCGCGGTGGAAGTGCTGCCGATGGCCCTGCTGGGTCTTCACGGGGGCGAGGTGTTGCAGCGGCTCGGCGCGCGGTTGACCATGCTGATCGGCGATTTCGCGCGGGCCCCGATCGTGGCCGCGGTGCCGGTGCTGGCCGCCTGCCACCTGCTCAGCCTGCCCGCCCTGCTGGGCGCGGTGGCGCTGCTCGGCGTGTTCGGCGTGCCCTACCCGGCCTCGCAACAGGTGCTGGCCACCGAACTGATCGGCCCCGACCCCAGGGCCCTCACCTGGGGCAACAGCATCATCGAGGGCGTGTACAACGCGGCCGCGTTCGGCGGCCCGGCGGTGGCGGGCGCGTTGATCTCCTTCCTCGGCGCGCAACAGGTCCTCTGGATCGACGCCGTCTCCTACCTGGCGTCCTGGCTGCTGCTCGCGCTGTTCGTGCCCAGAACCCCGGCCGAGGAGCGCGCCGTGGCCAGGGTGCGGGCACCGCGCGGCCTGCTGGCCGGCTTCCGCCGGCTGCGCGCGGACCCCTTCCTCGGCCGCACCGCGCTGAGCACCGTGACCTACGGCTTCCTGCTGCGCATCCTCGCCATCGCGCTGCCGTTGCTCGCCTTCCGCACCTTCCACGGCAACGCCGGACTCGGCGGTCTGCTGGTCGCCGGCTCCGGCGCGGGCGCGCTGGCCGGCTCCCTGCTCACCTACCTGGTGGCCGGGCGGATCTCGCCGAAACGGCTGGTCGGCGCCTCCACGGTGCTGATCGCGGTGCCGCTGTGGCTGCTGGTGCTGCCCGTTTCACCGGCCGTGCTGGTGGTGGCGGTCGCGCTGTCCTCGGCGGCCGTGCCGGTCTCCAACGCGCCCTACTTCGCGCTGCTGTCCCTCCGGGTTCCGGCCGGGTTCCGGCCCAAGGTGCTCCAAGCGGTGATCACGCTGAGCAACATCGCCGGCCCGCTGGGGTTCCTGTGCTCCGGCGTGCTGATGGACCGGGTCGGCGTGCGCAGCACCCTGCTGGTGGTCGCCGTCCTGGCCACGCTGGCCACCGCCAACTTCCTGATCGCCCTGCGCCAGCTGGGAACCGACCCCGCACCGGCCGAGGACGCCACCGCCCCGGCCGAGGACACGGCCGAACCGGTGGCCGAACCCGCCACCGCCGACTGACCCGACCCCACACCAGACCGATCACGATCAGCCCGACCGGAGGGCCCCGCATGAGTACCGAAGAGCCCGAGGACATCCTGCTGCCCAGCGGCGGGTGGCGGCTGTGGCCGGAGTTCGCGTTGCGCGCGCCGGGTTTCCCGGCCGACGGCGTGCTGCGCGCGGTGCCGACCGGCATCGCCGAGGCCGCCGACGTCTTCCTCGATCGACCGCCCGCCCGGTTGAGCGGCCCGGAGTGGAAGGAGTTCGAGGGCCGGTTCGGCGCGGCGGCGGTGGACACCGCGCGGGAACTCCAGCAGGTCGCGGCCGACCCGCTGTTCCGCTGCGCGGTCGCCTGGCAGAACCGCGCCCTGCTCGGTCGCGCGCTGGCGCCGTTCGTGGCGTGGTCACCGTCGGTCGCCGGGCGGACCAGCTCGACCCGCCAGCGTGAGGAACTCATCGCCTACTACTGGCAGCGGTTCTGCGTGAAGAACGACACCATCGGCTTCTTCGGCCCGGTCGGCTGGGGCAGCTGGGACCTCGACGGCGCCGGGGCGCGGGTCGATCCCGGCACCGGCCTGCTGGCCGATTCCGAGGTGTACTTCGCCAGCTGGGCGGTGGACGCGGTGGCCCGGTTCGTGGCGGCCGACCCCGCGCTGGCCGAGCGGGTGGCGCCACGCCTGGTGCCGTTCGTCCGCGACACCGGCGACGCCGTGGTGGTGCCCAGCCGGCCGCCGCAGCCGGTACCGGCCCCGCTGCGCGCGGTCCTCGACCGGTGCGACGGCATCCGGACGGTGCGGGAGATCCGCGCGGAGCTGGACGCGGCCGTCGACGTCCGCGCCGCGCTGGCCGAGCTGGTGCGGCGACGGTGGGTCGTGTGCCAGCTCGAAGTACCCGCCGGGCCGCATCCCGAGCGGTTCCTGCGGGACTGGCTCGACCGGATCGACGACCCGGCCGCGCGCGCCCCGGGCCTGCGCCTGCTGGACGTGCTTGACGGTGGCCGGCAGGAGGTACACGCGGCCCGCACGCCCGACGAGCTGGCCACG
>CAJCJE010000522.1 GCA_903970565.1 Candidatus Melainabacteria bacterium
GCCGCCGGGGCACCCTCGTCGTCGTCCTCGGCCAGCGGCTCCAGCCGCAGCAGCGGCGCGCCGGTCTCGACCTGGCTGCCGACCGACACCGCGCACTCCTTCAGGCGCGCGCGAAACGGTGCCCGCAGCACGGTCTCCATCTTCATGCTCTCCAGCACCAGCAGCGGCGCGCCCGCCTCGACCTCGGCACCGACGGCCAGCGGCGTGGCGACCACCAGCGCGGGCGCCGGGGAGCGCACGACGCCACCCTCGTCCCGGCTGACGCGGTGGGTGACCCCGTCCACCTCGACCAGGTGGACCGGTCCGTGCGTGCCGGTGACCAGGCGGAACCGGGTGCCGTTGACGGTGATCTGGCCGGTGTGCCGGTCGAACCGGTCCAGTTCGACGTCCGCGGCGTGCACCCGCGTGCCGGCGCCGGTGTCGATGCCGACCCGGAACCGGTGCGCGCCCACCCGCGCGACACCGACCCGGTAGCCGGCGCCGCGCAGCTTCAGCTCCAGCGGCCGGCCGCTCTCGTGCTGCACCTGGGGGCGCCCGCCGAACGCGGTGGACAGCAGTCGCTGCCGCTCGACGCGCTCCTGCTCCTCGTAGGCCTCGATGGCGGCGGCGGCCAGCGCGACCGCGGAGTGCCGCTGCGAGACCAGCCGGCCCTCGCCCCGGACGCGGTCGATCCAGCCGGTGTCCGCGCTGGCGTCGATCACCTCCGGCGCGTCGAGCAGGTCGAGCACGAAGCTCTTGTTGGTCGCGCCGCCCTCGATGATCACCGTGGTCTCGGCCATCGCCCGGCGCAGCCGGCCCAGCGCCTCGTCGCGGTCGCTGCCGTAGGCGATGATCTTCGCGATCATCGAGTCGAAGTCGGCCGGGATCGTGTCGCCCTCGCTGACCCCGGTGTCCACTCGGATACCGGGCCCGGCGGGCAGGTCCAGCCGGGCGATCCGACCGGGGGAGGGGGCGAAGTCGCGGTCGGGGTCCTCGGCGTTGAGCCGCGCCTCGATGGCATGCCCGCGCTCGACGGGCTGCTCACCGGTCAGCTGGCCGCCGCCCGCGACGTGCAGTTGGAGCTTGACCAGGTCGACGCCGGTGGTCGACTCGGTGATCGGGTGTTCCACCTGGAGCCGGGTGTTGACCTCCAGGAAGGCGAAGATCATGTCGCCGGGGTGGTAGAGGAACTCGACGGTCGCCGCGCCGCAGTAGCCCACCTTGACCGCGAGCCGTTCCGCTGAGGTCTTCAGCTCCAGCGCCTGCCGGGGGCTCAGGACCGGTGACGAGGACTCCTCGATCACCTTCTGGTTGCGCCGCTGCACCGAGCAGTCCCGTACGCCCAGCGCCCACGCGGTGCCCCTGCCGTCGGCGATCACCTGGACCTCGACGTGCCGCGCCCCGGTGACCAGCCGCTCCAGGAACACCACGCCGCTGCCGAATGCCCGCGCCGCCTCCTGGCTGGTGCGCTCGTAGGCGTCCACGAGTTCGGCCTCGTCGTTGATGACGCGGATGCCTCGCCCGCCGCCGCCCGCGGTCGCCTTGAGCATCAGCGGATAGCCGATCTCACCGGCCGCGCGGATCGCCGCGTCCAGGTCCTCGACCGCGCCGCGACTCCACGGCGCCACCGGCACGCCGACCTCCTCGGCGATCAGCTTCGCGCCGATCTTGTCGCCGAGTTTGCGCATCGCGTCGGCGCTCGGGCCGACGAAGGTGACGCCGACCTTCTCGCACAGTTCGGCGAAGGCCGGGTCCTCGGCGACGAAACCCCAGCCGACCCAGGCCGCGTCGGCGCCGGTCTCGATCAGCGCGCGTTCCAGCACCCCGAGATCGAGATAGGGGCGGGCGGAGGCCGGACCGAGGTCGTAGGCCAGGTCGGCTTCGCGCACGAACGTGGCCGTCCGGTCGACGTCGGTGTGCAGCGCGACCGTCTCGATCGGTGTCCCCGTCTCCGCGGCGAGGTCCCGGACGGCGTGGATGAGCCGCATCGCGGCCTCACCCCGATTGACGATGGCGATTCGACTGAACACCGAAGTGAGCCTTTCTTGTAGCTGACGCACAACAGGAGCCCTCTCCCCGGTCTCCCTGCGGGATACAGATTTCCATCTACCGGCTGGTGGGGGAATGTCGTAAGCGAAGCATGTCCGGGCCCCTCGTTTGTAGACAATGACCAAAGGGCCGGACCGCCAGTCGCTGACCAGCGTATTCCGGTGCGGTGTCGAATCAGTTGACTCCACGCGACCTGAACGACTAGTCGAGTGGTTTACCCAGTACTCGCCGGGGCTCGCGGACCGACCTGGACGGCCAGTGGCCCCCGACCGGAAGGTCGGGGGCCACTGGCCGAACGTGTTGCCCGGCCGGCCGGTGCACGGCCGATCCGGACCTGGTGGATCAGACCAGGTCGTACCGGTCGAGGTTCATCACCTTGTCGAACGCGGCCACGAAGTCGCGCACGAACTTCTCCCGCGCGTCGTCGCTGGCGTAGACCTCCGCGAGGGCACGCAGCTCCGAGTTCGAGCCGAAGACCAGGTCCACGCGGCTACCGGTCCACTTGACCGTACCGGAGGAGTCGCGGCCCTCGAAGATGTCGGCGTCCTGCGCCGTCGGCTTCCAGGTGATGCCCAGATCGAGCAGGTTCACGAAGAAGTCGTTGGTCAGCGACCCCGGCGTCGAGGTGAACACGCCCAGCGCGGACTGCTGGTAGTTCGCGCCGAGCACGCGCAGGCCACCGACCAGGGCGGTCAGCTCGGGCGCGCTGAGGGTCAGCAGGTTCGCGCGGTCCACCAGCAGGTACTCCGCCGGCAGCGGGTTTCCCTTGCCCCGGTAGTTGCGGAAACCGTCGGAACTCGGCTCCAGCGCGGCGAAGGACTCCACGTCGGTGGCCTCCCGCGTGGCGTCCGTGCGGCCGGGGGTGAACGGGACCGCGATGTCGTGGCCGGCGTTCTTGGCGGCCTGCTCGACGCCGGCGCACCCGCCGAGCACGATCAGGTCGGCCAGCGAGACCTGCTTGCCACCGGAACCGTTGAAGGACTCCTGGATGCCCTCCAGGGTGCGCAGGACGGTGCCGAGCTGGTCGGGGTCGTTGACCTCCCACTCCCGCTGCGGTTCGAGGCGGATGCGGGCCCCGTTGGCCCCGCCCCGCTTGTCGCTGCCACGGAACGTCGAGGCCGACGCCCAGGCCACGGACACCAGCTGCGACACCGTCAGGCCGGAGTCCAGCAGCCGGGCCTTCAGGTCGGCGATCTCGGCGTCACCGACGAGGGGATGGTCGACCGCAGGGACCCGGTCCTGCCAGATCAGCTCCTCGGTCGGCACCAGGGGGCCGAGGTAGCGCTCGATCGGACCCATGTCGCGGTGGGTGAGCTTGAACCACGCCCGGGCGAACTCATCGGCGAACTCGTCGGGATGGTCGAGGAACCGACGGGTGATCTCGCCGTAGACGGGGTCGACCCGCAGCGCGATGTCGGTGGTGAGCATGGTCGGCGGTCGGGAGAGCGAACCGTCCTCGGGGTCGGGGACGGTGTTGGCCCCGGCGCCACCCTTGGGCTGCCACTGGTTGGCCCCCGCCGGGCTCTTGGTCAGCTCCCACTCGTAGGCGTACAGGTTCTCGAGGTAGCGGTTGCTCCAGGTGGTCGGGGTGGCCGTCCAGGTCACCTCGATGCCGCTGGTGATGGCGTCGCGGCCCTTGCCGGTGCCGAAGGAGTTGGCCCATCCGAGGCCCTGCGCCTCGAGGGGAGCGCCCTCCGGCTCGGCCCCGACGTACTGGTCGGCGTCGGCGGCGCCGTGGGTCTTGCCGAAGGTGTGACCGCCGGCGATCAGCGCCACGGTCTCCACGTCGTTCATGGCCATGCGGGCGAAGGTCTCGCGGATGTCCCGGGCCGACGCCATCGGATCCGGGTTGCCGTTGGGGCCCTCCGGGTTGACGTAGATGAGGCCCATCTGGACCGCGGCGAGGGGATTCTCGAGCTCGCGATCACCCGTGTAGCGCTCGTCACCGAGCCAGGTGTCCTCGGGGCCCCAGTAGACGTCCTCGTCGGGCTCCCACACGTCGGCTCGCCCACCGGCGAAGCCGAAGGTCTTGAAACCCATGGTCTCGAGGGCGCGGTTGCCGGTGAAGACGATCAGGTCCGCCCAGGAGATGCTGGCGCCGTACTTCTGCTTGACCGGCCACAGCAGGCGTCGGGCCTTGTCGAGGTTGGCGTTGTCGGGCCAGCTGTTCAGCGGGGCGAAGCGCTGCATGCCGGCACCGGCACCGCCGCGCCCGTCGCTGATCCGGTAGGTGCCGGCACTGTGCCAGGCCATGCGGATGAAGAAGGGCCCGTAGTGGCCGAAGTCGGCCGGCCACCACTCCTTCGAATCGGTCATGACCGCGTCCACGTCGGCGGTGAGGGCGTCGAGGTCGAGGCTGGCGAAGGCCTTCGTGTAGTCGAAGTCCGCCCCCATCGGGTTGGACACGGTGGGGTGCTTGCGCAGGATCTTCAAGTTGAGCTGGTTGGGCCACCAGTCGCGGTTCCCCGCCCCCTCGGTCGGGTGATTGGGGGCTCGGGTGTGCATGACGGGGCAGGTGCCCTCGCTCGCCTCCGAGTTCATGTCTCCGACGACGGCATCGTGCTCGGCCATGTAGTGGTCCCTCCTGGTTGCGGGGCAGACGGTGGGTGGGCCAATTCGGCGTCATCGACGGGGAGATCGGTGGCCACCCAGTGGTGCGGTGGTTCTTGGAACGTGTCTAATCTTGATCCCGGACCAAGTCAAGTGGCAGGATGCGTCCATGGCTCATTCCCTGCGCGCCGCCGACGAGGTCGAACCCGACCTGCTGTCGCGACTGCGCCAGCGTGGCTGGCGGCTGAGTTCCCAGCGGCGGGTCATCGCCGAGGTCCTGGTCGGCGAGCACGTCCATCTCAGCGCCGAGGAGGTCCACGCCCGGGCCGGGCAGCACCTGCCCGAGCTGAGCCGGGCCACGGTGTACAACACCCTCAACGAGCTGGTCGCGATGGGCGAGGTGATCGAGGTCTCCGTGACCAACGGCGCCAAGCGCTACGACCCCAACGCCCACCGGATCCACCACCACGTGGTCTGCCGCAACTGCCAGGCCATCCGGGATGTCGAGCCGCCGCCGACCACGGTCCTGCCTCCGCCCGAGGCGGTCGCCGGCTACGCCGTGACCGAGACCGAGGTCATCTACCGAGGGCTGTGCCCCGACTGCGCCACCGACCGACCCGAGGGGTCCGTTCCGGGCTCCTGATCCGGGGACGGCGCTCGGCGCACCGGCGGCCCGCGTCGTTGGGCGCAAGCGCGTCGAGCCGCACGGTTCGGTCGTCGGCGACCGGGTTGCCACCAGAACCGGTCCGTGACCGCCGTGGCGGTCATCGCGCGCGCCATCGCCCTGGGAACTCCACGCTTCCGGAGTCTGGCTGACCGACTCGGGTGCCTCACCCTCGGAAAATGAGGGTGGATGACCCGAGAGTCGGGCGCCACCACGGCGCCCCGCAGCGGCC
>CAJCJE010000523.1 GCA_903970565.1 Candidatus Melainabacteria bacterium
GCTTGTGCGCCCGCCAGTGCCGCACCGTGTCCGCGATGTCCTTGGGCTGCTCGTTCACGGGTGTTCCTCCTGGCTTCCTCGGCGCCGAGTACGGCACGGACGTGCTGCGCCGCAGGTCGTGCGTCATCCCAGCACGAAGCACGGCCCCGTGGCCAGCCTCGCGCATCCCAGGGCTGCCGATCAAGGATGTCACGGGCTCAGCCACCGGCTATCTCCTCCAGTGCCTTGCCGGTCGTGTTCGGCCCGAGCACCGCGACGTCCACCACCAACAGCAGCATGGCGACGGCGACCACGGTGAACATGCCGCCCGGACCCCACGCGGTCAACGCGGCCACCAGCACGTAGGGCATCACCGAGGTGGCCAGCCGCGAGAGCGAGTAGGCCGAGCCGGCCGCGGTCGCCCGCAGCAGTGTCGGGAACAGTTCGCCCTGGTAGGTGTGGAAGGCGTTGGAGAACAGGTTGCTGATCGCGGTGTAGCAGAACCCGAACACGATGATCGCGGCCGGCGCGCTCGCGAAACCGAACAGCAGGCCGAACACGGCCATGCCGACCGCGCCGGCCACGATCAGCCATTTGCGCTGCATCCGTTCGATGAGGGGGATGGACAGCGCGGAGCCGATCGGGTAGCCGAGAAAGCTCAGCGCGGTGAAGGTGAGCGAACTGGTGACCGAGATTCCCTTGGCCGCCAACACGATCGGGACCAGGGTGCCGAAGCCGTAGTAGCCGAAGGCTTGCAGGACCTGGAAGACGTAGAGCATCGCGGTGCGCCGCAGCCACGGCGGGCGCAGCAGCGTCCGCATCCCTACCGGCTGGGGTTGGGGCGCGGGACCGGGTTGCGGTTCGGCGATCGGGGTTCCCTCGGCACGGGCGCGATCCTCGAACCGGGTGACGATCGCCTCGGCCTCGTCGAAGCGACCCAGCGCCGCCAGCCAGCGCGGTGATTCGGGCAGTCGGGAGCGCAGTACCCAGACGATGATCGCGCCGACGCCGCCGATGACGAACAGCCACCGCCAGCCGGCCAGACCGAGCGGGGCGTGCCCGACCAGGCCCTTGGCCAGAAAGCCGGCGGCCGGGATGCCGCAGAAGCCGACGGTGTAGGCCCAGGCGGTGGCCGCGCCTCGGCGGGCGGCGGGGAGCAGGTCGGCGAGATAGGCGTCGGCCAGCGGGAGTTCGCCGCCGATGCCGATGCCGGCGATGAAGCGGCAGGCGACGAGCATCCAGACGTTGGTGGAGAACGCGCCGACGAGGGTGAACAGCGAATAGATGGAGAGGGTGAACAGGAACGCCCGGCGGCGGCCGAGCCGGTCGGCGAGCCGGCCCAGCGTCAGCGCGCCGATGAAGGCGCCGACGAACGCGGAGGCGAGTAGCGGCTTGAGATCGGCGGCCGACAGTGCGAAGTCGTTGTGCAGCACCGTGCTCAGCGTGCCGGCCAGGAACAGGTCGTAGATGTCGAAGAAGGTCGCGAGTCCGACCACGACGATCAGGAACCGGTGTAATCCGGTGATCGGCAGCCGGTTGAGTCTCGCCGCGACCAGCGCCTGTCGGGCCTGCGCCGCCGTTGCCGTCCCCACGCCGTCGCTCATCGAAGCCTCGCTCTGTTCGCCATGTGGGATGATGTTCCCGTCAAGCGAACTGGAGGTTAGCGCGCGAGGCGGACGCTGCCAACCCTGATCGACTCGCCGGGTTCCGTCCCGGCGCGAGCGGCGAACCGGCGCGCCAGCGCGGCGCAGACCATCAGCTGGATCAGCTGGAAGAGCATCATCGGCAACACGATCAGGCCGATGCCGTGCCCGGCGAACAGCACGGTGGCCATCGAGATGCCGATGGTGAGGCTCTTCTTCGAACCGCAGAACATGATGGTGATCCGGTCCGCGCGCGCGAATCCCAGCCGTTTCGCCACGGTTGAGGTGATACCCAGCGCCAGCGCCAACAGGATCACGTCGACGCCGGCCAGTTCCGCCAGTCGCAGCGTGGTCAGCTGATGCCAGCTGCCGGCGACCATGCCCGCGCTGAACGCGGCGTAGACCACCAGCAGGATCGTGCCGCGGTCGACGACGGTGAGCAGGATCTTGTGCGCGCCCAGCCAGTCGGCGATCCACCGTCGAGCGAGCTGGCCGGCCAGGAACGGCACCAGCAGCTGCACCATGATCTCGCCGATCGAGGCCGCCGACAGACCGCCGGTGCCGGCCGCGAGCAGACCGACCAGCAGCGGGGTGAGCACGATGCCGATCAGGCTGGAGAAGGAGGCGCTACAGATCGCCGCGGCCACGTTGCCCCTGGCGATCGAGGTGAACGCGATCGAGGACTGCACGGTCGACGGCGCGGCGCACAGCAGCACCACGCCCGTGTAGAGCGCCGGCGTGAGCACGGCCGGCACCAGGGCCCGCGCGGCGATGCCCAGCAGCGGGAACAGGACGAACGTCGAGCAGAACACCGTCAGGTGCAGCCGCCAGTGCCGGGCCCCCGCCAACGCCTGCGCGGTGGACAGCCGGGCGCCGTAGAGGAAGAACAGCAACCCGACCGCGATCTTGGTCGCGTCGTTCGCCGCGACCGCGCCGAGGCCGCGCACCGGCAGCAGGCAGGCGAGGACGACGGCGCCGAGGATGCTCAGGATGAACGGGTCCAGGTGCAGTTTCTCCAGCAACTTCGGCACCGCTCAATCATGAGCTGACCTGCTGGCATTCGGAACAGCGATAGCCGGTCTCACTGTTATCGTGAATCGTGATGTTCGATCCGGTGCTGCTGCGGACCTTCCTGGTCGTCGCCGAGACGCGCAGTTTCACCAAGGCCGCCGCGCGGCTGGGTCTGCGCCAACCGACCGTGTCCCAGCACATTCGCCGGCTGGAGGACGCGGCCGGGCACCAGTTGTTCGCCCGCGACACCCATTCCGTCGAGCTGACCGGCGACGGCGAGGCCATGATCGGTTTCGCCGACACCATCCTCGACGGCATGGCGCGCGC
>CAJCJE010000524.1 GCA_903970565.1 Candidatus Melainabacteria bacterium
GCCGCGCCGCCAGGGCGAGGGCCTGGTGTGCAGGCCCAGTTCGGCCAGTTCGGTCTCCAGACCGGGGACGTCGGCCTCCGGCACGTCGAGTACGACGAGTTTCTGTTGCGGGGTGAGCCGAACCCGCTGCGAACCGGCCCGCTCGGCGGCCTTCGCGACCGCGACCAGCGTGGAGCCGGACACCCGGCCGGCGATCGGCGCGGCGCCGACGTAGTAGTTGCCGTCCTTCTGCCGGTACACGCCGATGTGGTCGCGCGGCGTCGGCGGCACCCGAGGGGCCGGGCCGTCGATCAGCTCGCGGTGCAGGTACTTGGTTTCCAGGATCTCCCGGAACCGCTCGGGGCCCCAGTCGGCGACCAGGAACTTGATCCTGGCCCGGTGGCGCAGCCGCCGGTAGCCGTAGTCGCGGAACACGCTGATCACCCCGGCCCACACGTCGGGGATCTCCGCCAGCGGCACCCACGCGCCCAGCCGCTTGCCGATCATCGGGTTGGTGGAGAGCCCACCGCCGACCCACAGGTCGAATCCCGGTCCGTGCTCGGGGTGCTCGACCCCGACGAACGCGATGTCGTGGATCTCGTGCGCCACGTCGGGCAGTCCGGAGATCGCGGTCTTGAACTTCCTCGGCAGGTTCGAGAACGCCCGGTCGCCGACATAGCGTTCGGTGATCGCCCTGATCGCCGGGGTGCCGTCGATGATCTCGTCCTCGGCGATACCCGCGACCGGCGAGCCGAGGATCACCCGAGGGCTGTCCCCGCAGGCCTCCATCGTGGTCAGGCCGGCGTCTTCGAGCAGCTGCCAGATCGCCGGCATGTCCTCGATCTGAATCCAGTGGAACTGGATGTTCTGCCGGTCGGTGATGTCCGCGGTGTTGCGCGCGTAGGTCTGCGAGATCTCGCCGATCACCGCCAGCTGCGCGGTGCTCAGCGCGCCGCCGTCGATGCGCACCCGCAGCATGAAGTACGAGTCGTCGAGATCCTCCGGTTCGAGCACGGCCGTGCGACCACCGTCGATACCGGGGCGGCGCTGCGTGTAGAGGCCGTACCAGCGGAACCGGCCGCGCAGGTCGCCCGGATCGATCGAGTCGAAGCCCTGCTTGGCATAGATGTTCTCGATCCGGTCGCGCACGTTGAGCGGGTTGTCGTCCTTCTTCGAGCGTTCGTTCGGGTTGAGCGGTTCGCGGTAGCCCAGAGCCCACTGTCCCTCGCCGCGCCGGGCATGGGCGCGCCTGGGTGCCGCGCCGGTCACCTGGTCACGGTTGGTCGCGCCGCTCGTCGGGGGAGCCACGAGTCGTCCTCCGGTGGTCGGGGCGCTGGGTGCGGCTACGTTGAGTCCCGGAGAAGCGGGAAACTCCGGTCAGCGCGCCCGGCGCCGGCTGGAAAAGCGGAAAATAGCGGCGACGGATCAGTACCCGAGCCGGCACAGCGCGCTGGAGACGCGACGGAGATCGACGTGGCGGCGGACCACCAGTCGTACCTCGGTCGCAGACATGTTTGCCAGCGTGCCACGCGACGGCAGGCGTGGCCACCGTCAACCGGATGGTGGGACGGGCCGAGTGACCTTGGCGTTTTCGCAGGTGACGTGGTAGTCCAGCGGCAGAATCACCGGGTAGCGACTCGGTTTCGGCGCGCTGCGCCCGCCGCCTGGTGCCGCGTGGTCGTGAGCGAGGATGGAGAAATGGCTTCCACCCTGCCCAGCGGCGATCCGGCACCGGCCGACGGCGCCCTGCCCGCCTCGGCGCTGGCCGGCCTGGGCGCTCGCCCGTTCGGCGTCTACGTGCACGTGCCGTTCTGCGCGACCCGTTGCGGCTACTGCGATTTCAACACCTACACCGCGGGCGAACTCGGCACGTCCGCGTCGCCGGCCTCCTGGCTGGCCGGCCTGCGCGCCGAACTCGGCCTGGCCGCGCGGGTACTGGGCGCGCCGCCGGCCGCGGACACCGTGTTCGTCGGCGGGGGCACTCCGTCGCTGCTGGGCGCCGACGGGTTGGCCGAGGTGTTGACCGCCGTCCGGGACACCTTCGGCCTGGCCCCCGGCGCCGAGGTGACCACCGAGTCCAACCCGGAGTCGACCTCCCCGGAGTTCTTCGCCGGCATCCGCGCGGCCGGCTACACCAGGGTCTCGCTCGGGATGCAGTCCGCCGCCCGGCACGTGCTCGCGATCCTGGAACGCCAGCACCGGCCCGGCCGACCGGTCGCGGCGGCGATCGAGGCGGCCGAGGCCGGATTCGAACAGGTGAGCCTCGACCTCATCTACGGCACGCCGGGCGAAACCCGTGACGATCTGGCCGCCTCACTGGACGCGGTGCTGGCGGCCGGGGTCGGCCACGTCTCGGCGTACGCGCTGATCGTGGAGGAGGGCACCGCGTTGGCCCGGCGGATCAACCTGGGCGAGCTGCCGATGCCGGAGGACGACCTGCTCGCCGAGTACTACGAACAGATCGACGACGTGCTCACCGGGGCCGGTCTGTCCTGGTACGAGGTGTCCAACTGGGCCGCGTCGCCGCGCGAGCGCTGCCGGCACAATCTCGGCTACTGGCTCGGCGGCGACTGGTGGGGCGCCGGGCCGGGCGCGCACAGCCATGTCGGCGGGGTGCGCTGGTGGAACGTGAAACATCCGGCGCGCTACGCGAACACGTTGGCCGAGGGCAACTCGCCGGCCGCGGGCCGGGAGACGCTGTCGGCGCCGGACCGCACGCTCGAACGGGTCCTGCTGGAGTTGCGGCTGGTCGACGGTCTCCCGGTCGAGGTGCTCGCCCCGGACGGTCGGCGGGCGGCCGGCGAGGCCGCGAGCGACGGCCTGCTGGAGTCGGCGGCCCTGGCAGAGGGCCGCTGCGTGCTGACGCGACGGGGCCGGCTGCTCGCCGACGCCCTCGTCCGGCGCCTGACCTGACCCGCCTCCGCATCCAGCCGCGTCCACCTGATCGATCGGGGTCGGCCATTCGGCCGGATGCCGCGTACCAAGGCGCCATAATGACGTCCGATAGGTCGCGATACCGGGCCGGATCGGGAAAATACCGGGTGACCAAGGGAAAATACGGTGACCAGTTGTGACCGACGGCGACGGCGGCCGGGCATCGCCCCGCGACGGTGAGGAGAACCAGTGGACGACACGGCGTATGGGGCGTTGCGCCGCGACATCGTCTCCGGGGAGATCGCGCCGGGGGAGCACCTTGCCGAACTCGCGCTCGCCGAACGCTACGGGGTGTCCAGGACACCGATCCGGGAAGCCCTGCGCCGGCTGGAACAGGACGGTCTGGTCGAACGCGCCGGTCGCCGGATGTACGTGCGCGCGCACCAGCCCGAGGAGGTCCTGGACATCTACGAGGTCCGGATCATCCTGGAGGAGG
>CAJCJE010000525.1 GCA_903970565.1 Candidatus Melainabacteria bacterium
CGGGCCGACACCTTCCCCGGTCTGACCCCCGATCACCTGCGCGTCGCCGTCCGCTCGCCGGCCACCGCCGCGCCACTGCTGGCCGCGCTCGGCGCCGTGCTGGCCGAGTCGAGCACCGAGGAGCTGGCCGCGTCATGACCGACCTTGCCGAGCTGATTGCCGTGCTGGAGCGGGCCTACCCGCCGGCACTGGCCGAGTCCTGGGACGCCGTCGGGCTGGTCTGCGGCGACCCGGCCGAGCCGGTGCGCAGGGTGCTGGTCTGCGTCGACCCGGTGGCCGAGACCGTCGCCGAGGCGCTCGACCGTGGCGCGCAACTGATCGTCGCGCACCATCCGCTGCTGCTGCGCGGCGTGCACGGCGTGCCGGCGAACACCGCGAAGGGCAGCCTGGTGCACCGGCTGATCCGCAACGGGATCGCGCTGCTGTGCGCGCACACCAACGCGGACTCCGCGTCCCCCGGCGTGTCCGACGCGCTGGCGGCGGCCCTCGGCCTGCGCGTACTGCGGCCCCTGCGGCCCAACCCGGACGGCAGCACCGGCATCGGCCGGATCGGCGAACTGGCCGAACCCGAACCGCTGTCGGTGTTCACCCAGCGCGTCGCCGACGCCCTGCCGGCAACCGTGCCCGGCGTCCGCGCCGCCGGCGACCCGGACCGTCTCATCAGGACGGTCGCGGTCAGTGGCGGTGCCGGTGACGGCTACCTGCTCGACGCGACCGGGGCCGGGGTCGACGCCTTCGTCACCGCCGACCTGCGGCACCACCCGGCCGGCGAGCACCTTGCCTCCCGCGCCGGCGGCGCCGTGCCGGCCCTGGTCGACGTCGCGCACTGGGCCAGTGAGTGGCCGTGGTGCGAGCAGGCGGCCGACATCCTGCGCACCGCGACCAACGGTACGGTCGAAGTCCTCGTTTCCACCTGTCGCACCGACCCCTGGACGGTCACCGCGACTGCACGATCGCCACTGAACACCGGGAGGTCCTGACCGTGAAAGCCGAACCGGCCGTACAACGCCGGCTACTCGACCTCGCCGATGCCGACGCCGAACTGGCCAGGATCGAACACCGGCGCCGCACCCTGCCCGAACTCGCCGAGATCGAAGCCGCCGAGAAGAGCTTGCAGGTCAAGCGGGACACCGTGGTCGCGGCGAACACCGCGCACCGCGACCTCAACCGCGAGGTCACCAAGCAGGAGGACGAGATCGAGGCGGTCCGGTCGCGGGAGGACCGGGACCGCAAGCTGCTCGACGCCGGCAATGTCGGCGCCCGGCAGGTCGCCGATCTCGAACACGAACTCAACACCCTGCGCCGTCGGCAGACCGCGCTGGAGGACGACCTGCTGGAACTGATGGAGCGGCGGGAAGCCGTCGAACTCGACATCAAGCACGCCCAGGCCGAACTCGGCAAGGCCGAGGAAACCCTGGCCGACGCCCAGCAGCGCCGGGACTCGGCCCTGGCCGACCTGGAGACCGCGCAGGCCCGCCGGGACGCCGACCGCACCCGGCTCGTGGTGACCTTCCCGGCCGACCTGCTCGGCCTCTACGACCGGGTGCGGCAGCAGAAGAGCATCGGCGCCGCGCTGCTGCGGGCCCGCCGCTGCGGTGCGTGCCGGATCGAACTCGACCGCAACACCATCGGCGCGATCCGGGACTCGGCCGCCGACGAGGTGGTCCGCTGCGAGGAGTGCGGCGCCATCCTGGTCCGCACCCCGGAGTCCGGCCTGTGACCGGTCTGGTGATCGTCGAGGCCGACGGCGGGTCGCGGGGCAACCCCGGCCCGGCCGGCTACGGCGCGGTCGTCCTCGACCCGGACACCGACGAGGTGCTCGCGCAACGACGCGGCGGCCTCGGCCACACCACCAACAACGTGGCCGAATACCAGGGCCTGATCGCCGGACTGACCGCCGCGCGCGAATGGGTTCCGCGTGAGCGCAACACACGAGCCGACCGGCTCGCCAACGAGGCGATGGACGAACAAGCCACCGTTGGCTGATTCGTTGGTTGCCCTGGCTTTTCGGTAATTTTCGGTAATCGGATGAGGTGAGTGATGGCCAGGCAAACGAAGGGCGCGGACGTGGTGACAGGCGCCGGGAGCCTGCGGGGAACCGGCCAGACCGCGCCCCCGGCCGCTTGGTCCGGCGCGAAGGGCGCGCCGACCCGGCTGATCCTGCTCCGGCACGGCCAGACCGAGTACTCCGGGCAGCGCCGCTACTCCGGTCGCGGCGAACCCCCACTCACCGATATCGGCCAGGCGCAAGCGAAAGCCGCCGCGAGCCGACTGTCCACAATGGCCGATATCACCAGCGTGGCGTGCTCCCCGCTGCGCCGCGCCCGCCAGACCGCGGACGCCGTGGTCGAACAGCTCGGCCTCCCGGTCGCCTACTGGGACACCCTCACCGAGACCGACTTCGGCGCCTGGGAGGGCCTGACCTTCGCCGAGGCGTCCGCGCGCGACCCCGAACTGCACCGCGCCTGGCTGTCGGACCCGTCGGTGCCCGCCCCGGACGGCGAGAGCTTCGAGGCGGTGCACGCGCGGGTCAGCCAGGCCCGCGACGAACTCGTTGCCGCATACCAGGGTTGCACCGTGCTGGTGGTCAGCCACGTCACGCCGATCAAGACCCTGCTGCGCCTCGGCCTCGACGCCGGTCCCGCCATCCTGTTCCGGCTGCACCTGGACCTCGCGTCGCTGTCGGTCGTCGAGTTCTACCCCGACGGCAACGCCTCCGTCCGCCTGGTCAACGACACCGCCCACCTGGCCTGACCCCTCGGTCTCCAGGGGCCGGCCCCTGGCCGGCCTGCGGATCGCTCCAGCCCTCAGCTCAACGGCTTCGCGGCTCGGGCGGGCCGGTGGCTCCGGTGGCTTCTGGGGTGGCGTCGACGGCTTCGGTGGAATGTCCGCCACGCGAGCCTCGTGGCCGCGTCAACGCGGCCCTGCCAGGTGCCTCCGGTGATCCACGCCACCACCCGAGTCATCCGGTCAACCTTCCGTCATTCCGGCCACGAGCAGCCCGATCCACAACGCGAGCACCCCGCCCACCAGCGTCAGCGGCACCGTCACCGCTCCGAGCCGGACGAACTCCCGCACCGTCGGCGCCATCCCCCGGCCAACCAGGATGCGCCGCCACAGCAACGTCGCCAGGGAACCCACGTAACTCAGGTTCGGCCCGATGTTCACGCC
>CAJCJE010000526.1 GCA_903970565.1 Candidatus Melainabacteria bacterium
GACGATGGCGGCGCCGGCCGTGACCGCCGAGACGTTGATGATGTTGTCGTACACGTTTCCGTTGCCGTAGTTGTGCACGTAGTCGTCGACCGGGCCCTCGGTCCACGGCAGGGTCACCGTGTCGCCGAGCGGGCCGGCCAGCTGCACGGTCAGCGAGCCGGGGATCACCTGGTTGGCCGGCGCCTGGACCGAGACCCAGTTCAGCTGTTCGTTCGCGGACTGTCCCGGTGCGAGGTCGACCGGGGTGGCGCCGGAGTCGTTCGCCACCACGTTCACCCCGGAGGCGTAGGCCAGGGTGAACGGCAGCACGCCGTCGAGTTCGCAGTACTGGCCGGGCAGCGCGGTGAACTGCAACGCCGCGTTGCGGTTGCCGGCGCCGGGCTCGCCGTTGACGAGGGTGGTGGTCAGCTGATCGGCATTGCACCGGGCCAGGCCGCCGGTCGCCGCCGAGGCCGCGCCCGCGCCCCACACCGCGATGCCGCCGAGGACGCCGAGTGCGGCGGCTGCGGCGACACCGCGCCGAACGGTGTTCTTGCGCATGATCGACTCCTGATCTCCGGCCAGCGGCCGGGGTGGTCGTTGTCGATCCCGGCCCACCACCGAGGGTGGTGCCCGGAATCAGCCAGCGCCCACTAAGACGATCAAGGTCCGAGCGGGGTTGTCGGGGTGTGCCGATGCCGACAGCGTGCAACCTTTCGCGCCACACGCCGGCTTCACAGTTCGTCGAAGACGAGTTCGGTGCGGGTGGAGAGCACGTCCTCCATCCGCTGCAACCGGTAGAGCACCAGATCGCGCAGGCTGTCGGCGTCCCTGGTCCGGACGAACAGGATCAGGTCGTTCTCGCCGGCGACCAGGCTGCCGTGCTCGATCTCCGGCATCTGGTTGAGCACCTCGCGCACGGCCTGCCAGGAATGCTGGCTGATCTTCACGTAGACGTACGCGGACAGTGCCTGGCCGAGCCGTTTCGGATTGGTCACCGCCGCGTACCCGGTGATGATCCCCTCCTGCTGCAACCGCTCCACCTTGGTGTAGCAGCCGGCGCGGGAGATGTGCAGCCGCTCGGCCAACGCCCGCATGGACACCCGGCCGTCGGCCTTCAGTTCGGCGATCAGGCGCAGATCGACCTCGTCGAGGTCGGCCATTCGTCCATCGGCCGGTACGGAACGTCGGGTTGACGGCGCCATACCTCCAGAGGTTAGCCGAGATGGCCGCCATCCATCTTCGATTAGGTCTCTGACCTGGAAGTTTGACTCGAACAGGCAGAGTATTCGGGCTAGTTGTCTCACCGATCGGAGTCCGTTGTGAACCCATCGACGTCGCTCCCCTCCCGGCCCGCCGACCTGCTGCCCAGCGAGGTCCCGCTGAGCCTGATCGACCCCGCCGGCCGGCCGGCGCCCGAGGGCGAGCTGACCATGCCCGCCGACGAGGTCCTGCAACGGCTCTATCGCGGCATGGTGCTCGGCCGCCGATTCGACGTACAGGCCACGGCGCTGACCAAACAGGGCCGACTCGCGGTGTATCCCTCCGCGCGCGGCCAGGAGGCCGGTGAGATCGGCGCGGTACTCGCGCTGCGCGAGCAGGACTGGCTGTTCCCGACCTACCGCGACTCGATGGCCGTCGTCGCCAGGGGAGTCGACCCGGTCGAGGTGCTCTGCCTGCTGCGCGGCGACTGGCACTGCGGCTACGACCCGGCCCGCGAACGGGTCGCCCCGCAGTGCACGCCGCTGGCCACCAACACGCTGCACGCGGTCGGTCTCGCGCACGCGGCCACGGTCAAGGGCGAGGACACCGTCGCGCTGGTGCTACTCGGCGACGGCGCCACCAGCGAGGGCGACACCCACGAGGCCCTGAACTTCGCCGCCGTGTTCAACACGCCCACCGTGTTCTTCGTACAGAACAACGGCTACGCGATCAGCGTGCCACTGGCCAAACAGACCCACGCGCCCTCGCTGGCGCACAAGGGCATCGGCTACGGCATCCGCTCGGTGCTGGTGGACGGCAACGACGCGGCGGCGGTGTACGCGGTGGTTAGCGCCGCCGTCGCCCGCGCCGCGGCGGGGGAGGGGCCGACGCTGATCGAGGCGGTCACCTACCGGATCGAGTCGCACACCAACGCCGACGACGCCACCCGCTACCGCGACCGGGCCGAGGTCGAGTCCTGGCTGGTCAAGGACCCGGTCAGCCGGCTGGCGAACTATCTGACCGAACGCGGGCTGCTCGACGAGCAGGCCGGCGCGGCACTCGACGCGACCGCCGAGGCGCAGGCAGCGCAACTGCGCGCGCGGATGAACGTCGACACCGTGTCCGACCCCAGAGACCTCTTCCGGCACGTCTACGCGCAGCAGACGCCCGCGCTGCGCCGGCAGGAACAGGAACTGCTCGCCGAACTGGCCGTGACCGAGGCCACCGAGGAGGACCACCGATGAGTACCGTCGCCGAACGGCTCCCGGAGCTGGCCGCCGCACCCATTCCGGTCACGATGGCCGGCGCGCTGAACCAGGCGCTGGCCGACGCGCTGGCCACCGACGAACGTGTTCTGGTCTTCGGCGAGGACGTCGGCACCCTCGGCGGCGTGTTCCGGGTGACCGACGGGCTGGCCACGCGGTTCGGTGAGAACCGGGTCTTCGACACCCCGCTGGCCGAGTCCGCGATCGTCGGCACCGCGATCGGGATGGCCATGAACGGCCTGCGCCCGGTGGTGGAGATGCAGTTCGACGCCTTCGCCTACCCGGCGTTCGAGCAGATCACCAGCCACCTGGCGAAACTGCGCAACCGTACCCAGGGCAGGGTCGAACTGCCGATCGTGATCCGCGTTCCCTACGGGGGTGGCATCGGCGGCGTCGAGCACCACTGCGACTCCTCGGAGATGTACTACGCGCACACCCCCGGCCTCCGGGTGGTCACCCCGGCCACCCCGGCCGATGCCTACACCCTGCTACGCCAGGCGATCGACTGCCCGGACCCGGTGATCTTCCTGGAACCCAAGCGCCGCTACTGGGCCAAGGAGACCACCGTGCTCGAACCCGCCGGCGCCGGTATCGACCGCGCGGTGATCCGCCGCACCGGCAGCGACGTCACGCTGATCAGCTACGGCGGCGCGCTGGGCACCACGCTGGAGGCCGCCGAGGCCGCCGCCGAGGACGGCATCAGTGCCGAGGTGATCGACCTGCGCAGCCTCGCCCCGTTCGACGAGGACACCGTCGCCGCCGCCGTGGCCCGCACCGGTCGCGCGATCGTGGTGCACGAGGCCAGCCGGTTCTGCGGCTACGGCGCCGAGGTCGCCGCGCAGCTGTCCGAGCGCTGCTTCCACTACCTGGAGGCACCGATCCTGCGCGTCGCCGGGTTCGACATCCCCTACCCGCCGCCGAACCTGGAAAGCCACCACCTGCCCAGCGTCGACCGCATCCTGGACGCCATCGACCGTCTCCAGTGGCCGGATGCGGTCAACGGTACGAAGGCGGGGAGGTAGATGTCGGTCTTCCTGCTGCCCGACCTCGGTGAGGGGCTGACCGAGGCCGAGATCGTGACCTGGCGGGTCAAGGTCGGCGACACCGTCACCGTGGACCAGGTCATCGTCGAGGTGGAGACGGCCAAGGCCATCGTCGAGGTGCCGGTGCCCTTCGCCGGCACGGTCGCCGAGCTGCACGGCGGTACCGGCGACATGCTGATCGTCGGCCGGCCGCTGATCACCGTCGAGGAGACGGCGGCGCACACCGACGCGACCGGGTTCCACGAACCGGGCGTGGTCACCGCGACCCCGGCTGCCGAGGAGGGCAGCGGCAACGTGCTCATCGGCTACGGAACCGGCGCGGCCACGCCACGCCGCCGCCGGTCGCGGGCCAGGGCCGCGCTGGCCGAAGCCAGGTCGAGCACCGTCCACGGTGGCCGGCTCGCGGTGGTGTCCCCGCTGGTGCGCAGGATGGCCCGCGACGCCGGGCTGGACCTGCGCGAGGTCATCGGCTCCGGGCCGGACGGCCTGATCAACCGGGCCGACGTGGAACGCGCCATCGCCGCCAACACCCCCGCCGGGCCGGCAGTCACCGAGCAGGTGTCCCCGACCCGGCCTGCCGGAGCAGCGACCGAGGACATCCGCCGGATTCCGTTGCGGGGTATCCGCAAGACCGTCGCGGACAAGCTCAGCCGCTCGCGCCGGGAGATCCCCGAGGCCACCGTCTGGGTCGACGTGGACGCCACCGGCCTGCTGGAGGTCCGCGCGCTGCTCAACACGCAGCGGACCGAACCCAAGGTCGGCCTGCTCGCGCTGCTGGCCAAGTTCGCCGTCCTCGGCCTGCGCCGCTACCCGGAACTCAACGCGCGCATCGAGAACGACGAGATCCTGATGGGCGAGTCGGTGCACCTCGGCTTCGCCGCGCAGACCAATCGCGGACTGGTCGTGCCGGTGATCCCGCAGGCGCAGGCGCTGTCGGTCGAGCAGCTGTCGATCGCGCTCGGCGAACGTACCCAGCGGGCCCGCGACGGCGCCCTGTCCCCGGCCGAACTGACCGGCGGCACCTTCAC
>CAJCJE010000527.1 GCA_903970565.1 Candidatus Melainabacteria bacterium
CCTGGCGGCCCGGCCGGCCCGAACATAGGATGTTTCATCGTGCAGCAACGACCTCTTGGCAGGACCGGACGCGACGTCTCAGTCATCGGACTCGGCACCTGGCAACTCGGTGCCGACTGGGGCGACGTCAGCGAGAGCGCGGCGCTGGGTGTCCTGGACGCCGCGCTGGATCAGGGGGTGACCTTCCTGGACACCGCGGACGTCTACGGCGACGGCCGCAGCGAGACGCTGATCGGTAAGTTCCTGCGGGGACGGGCCGACAAGCCTTTCGTAGCAACCAAAATGGGCCGGCGGGTGGCGCAGGAACCGGCGAACTACACGCTGTCGAACTTCCGCGACTGGACCGACCGGTCCCGACGCAACCTCGGCGTCGACGTGCTCGATCTGGTTCAGCTGCACTGCCCGCCGACCGCCGTCTACGCCACCGACGCGGTGTTCGACGCCCTGGACACCCTGGTGCAGGAGCAGCGCATCGCCGCCTACGGCGTGAGCGTGGAGACCTGCGCGCAGGCGCTGACCGCGATCGCCCGGCCGGGGGTGCGCAGCGTGCAGATCATCCTCAACGCCTTCCGCCGCAAGCCGCTGGCGCAGGTGCTGCCGGCCGCGATCGCCGCCGATGTCGCCATCATCGCCAGGGTGCCGCTCGCGTCGGGCCTGTTGTCGGGCAAGTACCGGCACGACACCACCTTCGCCGCCGACGACCACCGCTCGTTCAACCGCAACGGGGAGGCCTTCGACGCCGGCGAGACCTTCTCCGGCGTCGACTACGACACCGGGGTGCGGGCCGCGCAGGAGTTCTCCGCGCTGGCCACTCCCCCGGCGACCCCGGCCCAGACCGCGTTGCGCTGGATCATCCAGCAGCCGGGCGTCACCACGGTCATCCCCGGTGCCCGCGACATCGCCCAGGTCGAGTCGAACTCGGCCGCCGCCGCCCTCCCGGAGCTGTCCGAGTCGACGCTGTCGGCCATCCGCGACCTCTACGACCAGCGCATCAGCGCCCAGGTCGAGCACCGCTGGTAGCCGAGGCGAACGGGGTCATTTCTCCCTGCGGTGGACCGGGGAGATACTGCGGGCCAGGATACGGCCGAGCCCGGATCGGGTGGCCAGGATGATCAGCCGGTCCTGCGGGGCCAGGGCGTAGGTCTTCGCGGCCTGCCAGTCCAGCTCGGTGGTTCCTCGACGCTGGAGGGCGATCACCCGCGCCTCGCCCTGTTCGTCGGCGGCGCGCACGGTCGCGCCGGCCAGGGGTGAGCCGGCCGAGATCGGCACCTCGGCGATCATCAGCACCTGCCGGCCGATCGGGATGGTGCCGATCACCTGTCGTTCCACCATCGCGGCGGCGAAGGAGGGCGCGGCGAGAAAGGACACGCTGCGGGAGATCGCGAACCCGAAGACCCGGCCGACCCGCTCGGCGAGGTCGTCGTCGAACAGCCGCAGCACCACCCGCAGGTCCTCGCGCTGCGCCCTGGCCTGCAACCCGCCTTCGAGGTTGACCATGTCGCTGCTGCTGAGCATCAGCAGTGCCCGGCTGGTGCTCACCGACGCGGCCCGCAGGACGTCCTCCCTGGTGGCGTTGCCGAACACGATGGGCACGCCGAGACCGCGCGCGGTCGAGACGCCACGGGCGTTCTCGTTGAGTTCGACGCCGACCACCGCGATCCCGAGGTCGTGCAGTTGGCGCACCACCCGTGAACCGATGCCGCCGAGGCCGACCACGACCACGTGCCCGGCGATCTGGTTGGCGACCGCGGGCAGCCGGGAGCGGACCACGCCACCGACGGTGGCAGCGGTGATCACCGGGAGGATGGCCAGGCCGGTGAGGGTCAGGCCGACCTGGACGATCCGCTGGAACACACCGAGTTGGTTGGTAATGTCCGGCACCGCGTCACCGGCCACGTCCAGCAGGGTGACGTAGACGGCGTCGCCGAAACTGCTCGGGGCCGGGCCGACCACGATCAACAGGATCAGGCCGAGGATCATCAGCCCGAGCAACACCAGCGCGACGCGCACCAGGTTGTTGCCCAGCAGGGCCCGCACCCGCTGGCCGATCATGGCCCGCCTGCTCAGCCGGTGCTCGTCGAGGGGGTTGAGCGGAATCCCGTCCGCACTGGCCAGTACCAGGTTCGCGGTGTTCTGGTCGGCGGGCAGCAGCCTGGTCGTGGTGCCGGTGGTGTCGGCGAGGCCGCAGACGATCTTCTTGGCCGCCGCCGTGTCCCGGTGTGCCACATAGAGGGTCCGGCCCTGGAGCCGCACATGACTGGGCGCGACCTCGCCGAGCGCGGCGGCCACGAACGAGGGCGCGGCCATCGCCGAGTCCGACAGCACCGCGCAGTCGGTGAACAGGGTGCGGATCTTGTGGCCGAGGCTCATGTTGAACATCCGGACCACCAGGCGCAGGTCCGGATTGATCTCGTGCGCGATCAGCGCGGCGCGGATGTTGCCGACGTCGTCGGAGTCGACCAGCGCGACCGCGCGGGCGTCGGCGACCCCGGCCGCGCGCAGCGCCCGCTCGTCCAGCTGCGCCGTCTCGACGATCTTCACCCCGGCCAGCTGCGCGATGTCCGGCGCGCGCTCATGGTTCCTGTCTCGCACCACCACGGTGACATCCGCGCCGAATCGGGTCAGCAGTTCACTGACCAGGCGCAGCGCCAACGGGTTGTCCCCGCACACGACGAAACGCCGTGGGCGGGTGACTCGGTTGCGCGAGGATGGCACGAGAAGATTTTAGTTGACCTTCAAGCAGAATTGGGGACATCGGGAATAACGATGACCCACCGCTGGGCGGCCGGGAGCGTGGTTCACCCCGGCCGAGGTCATCCGGCGGCCGGCCGGTCGACCGGGGTGAATCGCTGCTCAGCAGACCTTGCGCAGCCAGCCTTTGTTGTCGGGGATGCGGCCGTACTGAAGGTCGAGGATGTGGTCGCGAATGGCCACGGTGACCTTGCCGGGGGCGCCGTCGCCGACGGTGGTCTCGAGCTCCTCGGACCTGAACCCGACGATCGGGGTCAGCACCGCGGCGGTGCCGGCGGCGAACACCTCGGTCACGGTGCCGTCGGCGCAACTGTCGCGCAGTTCCTGCACCGTGATCGACCGCTCGACCGGGGTGAGGCCGTGTTCGGTGGCCAGTTCCAGGACGCTGTCGCGGGTGACGCCTTCCAGGATGGTGCCCAGGCTCGGGGTGATCAGCTGCCCGTCGGAGGTGACCAGGCAGATGTTCATGGTGCCGGATTCCTCCAGCCTGCTGTGGTCGGAGCTGTCGAGGTAGAGGACCTGTTCGCAGCCGTGTTCCTGGGCCTCGATCTGCGCGGCCAGGCTGCCGGCGTAGTTGCCGCCACACTTGGCGTCGCCGGTGCCACCGGTCGCCGCGCGGGTGTAGTTGGCGGTGACCCAGAGCGTGACCCCGGTGACGCCGGAGCTGAAGTACGGACCGGCCGGGCCGGCGATCACGGCGTACTGGATGGTGGCGGCGGGCCGGACGCCGAGGAAGGATTCGGCGGCGAACATGTACGGCCGGATGTAGAGACTCTTCTCGTCACCGTGCGCGGGCACCCAGGGTTCGTCGGCACTGACCAGCGCCTCGACGCTGGCGAGGAAGCTCTGCTCGTCCAGCTCGGGCAGGGCCAGCCGGCGCGCGGAGCGCTGGAACCGGCGGGCGTTGGCCTCCGGCCGGAACAGCCACACGCTGCCGTCGGCATGGCGGTAGGCCTTGAGGCCCTCGAAGATCTCCTGCGCGTAGTGCAGCACGGCGGCGGCCGGGTGCAGCGAGAACGCCTCCAGCGGCCGAACCTCGTGGTCGTGCCAGCCGGTGTCGCGCGACCAGACGGCAGTGGCCATGTGGTCGGTGAAATAACGGCCGAATCCCGGATCGGACAGGATGGTTTCGCGCTCTGCGTCGGGAACGGGCCGAGTCGTCCGACGAAGCGGGAAGTCAGCGGTCATGACTGCATGTTAACCCCTGCTAACCACCCGGGCTAACCCTGTTCGCCGAGTCCGGCGTCCTCCAGGTCGAGGTCGCGTTGCAGCCGCCGTCTGGTCGCGTCGGTGATCTGCCCGGACTCGTACAACCGGGCCAGTTCACGACTCTGCACGGCCAGCAGGTCCCGCCGCAGCGTGCGGTACTGCGCGGCGGAGGAGGCTCGGTCGGGTTCCTCCTCCGCGTGAGCGAGTCGGCTCAACCGGGCCCGCAGCCGGTCCCGGAGTTGTTCGAGCATGGTTTCCGAAGTGGTTTCCAGATCCGCGAGTTGATCGAGATGGGTCAGGCCGGCGTTGGTCAGTTTCCGCTGCGCGCGACTGACCTCCTGCTCGACGTCGGCCGGCGCGACCGCGATCCCGGCCCGTTTCACCAGCGGTGCCAGGGTGAAACCCTGCACCACGAGGGTGATCACGATGACCGCCGAGGCCAGCAGCAGCACCAGATTCCGGTGCGGCAGCGGCGCACCGTCCTCGGTGGTCAGCGGGATGGACAGCGCGGCGGCCAGCGGCACCACTCCCCTGGCACCCGCCCAGGACACCACCGCCGGCACCTGCCAGGACGGCCGCCCACCGCCGCGCCGCCGTTGTTGGAGCGCGGCCAGCGGGAAGACCCAGAGGACGCGGATCACGATCAGCGCACCGGTGATGCCCAGCGCCTGCAACGGCCAGGCGTCGTCGCTGCTGGACAGTTCTCGGATCAGCGTGGGCAGTTCGAGTCCGATCAGGCCGAACACCACGCTTTCCAGCAGGAACACCACGGTGTCGGTGACGGCGGTCAACTGGAGCCGGATGTGCGCGTTGGTCAGCCCGTCGGTTCTGGTGCCGACCACCACGCTGCACAGCACGACGGCGGTCACGCCGGAGGAGCCCACCGCCTCCGCGAGTACGTACGCGGTGTAGGGGGTGACCAGTGAGATCACCGTCTCCAGCACCGGGTCCACCGTGCGCCGCCGGATCAGGATCACCCCGCCGGCCACCAGCGCGCCGATCAGCGTGCCGCCGCCGGCCAGCAGCAGGAACTCCCCAACGGTGTGGCCGATGGACAGTCCGCCGGTGGTGATGGCCAGCGAGATCGCGATCCGGAACAGCAACAGGCTGGTCGCGTCGTTGAACAGACTCTCCGCCTGGATGAGCACCTGCACGCGGGGCGGCAGGGACAGCCGGCGACCCAGCGCGGTCACCGCGACCGGGTCGGTACTGGCCAGTACCGTGCCCAGCACCAGCGCCAACCCGATCGGCAGATCGGTGATCGCCACCACCACCGCGCCCACCACGGCGGC
>CAJCJE010000528.1 GCA_903970565.1 Candidatus Melainabacteria bacterium
TCGATCCTCGACTGGAACACCAAGGAGGGGATGATCTTCAGGGGCGGCTCCGGCTCGGGGATCAATCTCTCAAACATCCGTGGCTCAATGGAGCCGCTGGCCAAGGGCGGCACCGCATCCGGACCCGTCTCCTTCATGCGTGGCGCCGACTCCTGGGCCGGCACCATCAAGTCCGGCGGCAAGACCCGCCGGGCCGCCAAGATGGTCGTCCTCGACGTCGACCACCCTGACATTCGCGAGTTCATCTGGTGCAAGGCCAAGGAGGAGGACAAGGCCGCCGCCCTCCGTGACGCCGGCTTTGACATGTCCATCGACGGCGACGGCTTCAAGTCGATCCAGTACCAGAACGCCAACAACTCCGTCCGCGTCTCCGACGAGTTCATGAACGCCGTCGACGCCGACGCCGACTTCGGCCTGCGCGCCAGGACCGACGGCAGCGTGCTGGAAACGGTCAGGGCGAAGTCGCTGTTCCGCAAGATCGCCGTCGCCGCCTGGGAATGCGCCGATCCGGGTATGCAGTACGACGACACGATCAACGACTGGCACACCTGCCCGGAGTCCGGCCGGATTACCGCGTCCAACCCGTGCAGCGAGTACCTGCACCTGGACAACTCCAGCTGTAACCTGGCCTCGCTGAACCTGCTGAAGTTCCTCCGCGCCGACGGCACCTTCGACGCCGAGCTGTTCACCCGCTGCGTCGAACTCGTCATCACCGCGATGGACATCTCCATCTGCTTCGCGGACTTCCCGACCGACCCGATCGGTGACACCACGCGGAAGTTCCGCCAGCTGGGCGTCGGCTACGCCAACCTCGGCGCGCTGCTGATGGCCACCGGGCACGCCTACGACTCCGACGGCGGCCGGGCGATGTCCGCCGCGATCACCTCGCTGATGAGCGGCACCGCCTACCGGCGCTCCGCCGAACTCGCCGGCGTCGTCGGCGCCTACGAGGGCTACGCCCGCAACGCCGAAGCCCACCAGCGCGTCATGCGCAAGCACGCCGCCGCCAACGACCTGATCCGCACCTACGACGCCAACGACGCCGCCGTGCACAAGCTGGCGACCGCGCAGTGGCAGCGCGGCCTGGAGATCGGTGCCCGCGACGGCTGGCGCAACGCGCAGGCATCGGTGCTCGCCCCGACCGGGACCATCGGCCTGATGATGGACTGCGACACCACCGGTATCGAGCCCGACCTGGCGCTGGTGAAGTTCAAGAAGCTGGTCGGCGGCGGTTCGATGCAGATCGTCAACCAGACCGTCCCGCGCGCCCTGAGTTCGCTGGGCTACCCGCAGGAGCAGGTCGAGGCGATCGTCGAGTTCGTCGCCGAGCACGGCCACGTGATCGACGCGCCCGGCCTCAGGCCGGAGCACTACTCGGTGTTCGACTGCGCGATGGGTGAGCGGTCCATCGCGCCGATGGGGCACGTCCGGATGATGGCCGCGGTGCAGCCGTTCATTTCCGGCGCGATCTCCAAGACGGTGAACATGCCGGAGTCGGCGACCGTCGAGAACGTCGAGGAGATCTACTTCCAGGGCTGGAAACTCGGCCTCAAGGCACTCGCGATCTACCGGGACAACTGCAAGGTCGGCCAGCCGCTGTCGGTGTCGAACAACTCGACCGCGACCAAGGCGGCAGCGGTCGAGCCGGTCGTCGAGTACCGTCCGGTCCGCAAGCGCCTGCCCAAGAAGCGCCCCAGCCAGACCGTGTCCTTCACCGTCGGCGGCGCCGAGGGCTACCTGCACGCCGGTTCCTACCCGGACGACGGGCTCGGCGAGATCTTCGTCAAACTCGGCAAGCAGGGGTCCACCCTGGCCGGTGTGATGGACGCCTTCTCAATGTCCATTTCGGTCGGTCTTCAGTACGGGATTCCGTTGGAGTTCTACGTTTCCAAATTCTCCAACCTGCGCTTCGAACCGGCCGGCATGACCGACGACCCGGACGTCCGGATCGCCACCAGCGTCCTGGACTACCTCTTCCGCAGGCTGGCCCTTGACTACCTGCCCTACGACAAGCGCTCGCAGCTGGGCATCTTCACCGCCGACGAGCGCTCCGTGCAGGTCGCCGAGAGCTACGGCGCGCCGGAGTCCGGTGACGTCGACCTGGAGGGCCTGCGCAGCACCGTCGACGCCGGCCCCCGGCCCGCCGTCGCCGAGGGCGGCAGGTCCGCCGCCGAGCCACACCGCGTCGGCAGCTCCACCGAACTGCTGGAACTGCACCTCGGCAAGGCCGCGGACGCGCCGCTGTGCATGACCTGCGGCACCAAGATGCGTCCCGCCGGCTCCTGCTACGTCTGCGAAGGCTGTGGGTCCACCTCTGGCTGTAGCTGACTCTGGCACTCGCTGACGGTGAAATAGCTGGTCAGATGGGGTGTCGGCGCGATCGCCGACACCCCATCGCCCGTCTTGGACAGCCTGTCGTTGAGCTTGATACAACAGGGCAGGTGTGGATGTCGAGTGGTTCCAGTCAGCTGAAATCTGTCTAGACTGTCTAGATGGAGGTGGGCGATGCATGGGCACTGGCAACTACAGGAAGCCAAGCAGCACTTCAGCGAGTTGATCAGATCCGTTGAGACGGAAGGGCCACAGGTTGTCACCAGACACGGGGAGGAAGTAGCCGTGGTGGTCGACATCGCCGAATATCGGCGTCTCCGTGGCGCTGGTTCCGACTTCAAGCGGTTTCTGCGTTCGAGTCCGGACTTCGATTTGCTTGAGATCGACCGCTCGGAGATACCGGCGCGGATAGTCGACCTGGGTGAGAGTGAGTGAGCTTTCTGCTCGACACCAACGTCGTGTCGGAGATCCGAAAGAAGGTATCCAACGCCGGCGTCGAAGCATGGTTCGACTCGGTGTCCGCTGGTGAGCTGTATTTGAGTGTGTTGGTTGTGGGAGAGATCAGACAAGGCATTGAACGGTTGGCTCGGCGGGACCCGGCGCAGGCTGAAGTTTTCGAGCAGTGGCTCACCCAACTCGTCGATGCCTATGGCGATCGGGTTGTGCCCATTACGGCTGATGTAGCCCAGATATGGGGCCGTCTCAACGTCCCGGACCCGGTCCCAGTAGTCGATGGCCTGCTGGCCGCGACAGCGCTGGCGCACAAATGGACACTGGTCACGCGCAACGGCAGGGACGTCGCCTCAACGGGGGTGCGTCTCCTAGATCCGTTCCGGAAATAGTGCACGTTCGGAACAAGTACTCTGCGCCAGTACTCCGGGCACTCGCTGGAGGTGAAGTAGCTGG
>CAJCJE010000529.1 GCA_903970565.1 Candidatus Melainabacteria bacterium
CACGAACCGCGCACCGACAGTCACCTGGTGATCAGCCCGCAGACCAGCCAGACCCCCGGCCTGGACGTCAGCGCGTACCAGGGCTCCGTGAGCTGGTCGACGGTCGCCGCGGACGGCGCCAAGTTCGCCTACGTCAAGGCGAGCGAGGGCACCTACTACACCAACCCGGACTTCTCCCAGCAGTACGACGGTTCCTACAACGCCGGGCTCATCCGCGGCTCGTACCACTTCGCCACCCCGAACACCACCAGCGGCGCGACCCAGGCCGACTACTTCATCGACAACGGCGGCGGCTGGTCCGATGACGGCAAGACCCTGCCGGGCATGTTGGACATCGAGTGGAACCCCTATGGCGCGGACTGCTACGGCCTGAGTGCGGCCAGCATGGTCAGCTGGATCAAGTCCTTCAGCAACGAGTACCACGCCAAGGAAGGCGTCTGGCCGGTCATCTACACCGCGACCAGCTGGTGGAGCGAGTGCACCGGCAACGAGGGCAACTTCTCCAGCACCAACCCGCTGGCGCTGGCCAACTACAACGGTAGCCCCGGCACGATGCCCTACGGCTGGAGTTACCAGACCATCTGGCAGTGGGCCGACTCCGGCACCTTCCCCGGCGACCAGGACTACTTCAACGGCCCGGAAAGCGGTGTGCAGGCGCTGGCCAGGGGCTGAGACCGCCTCGGCCGCACCATTCGCGGGAAAGGCTGTTGTCCGGTGACTGCCGGAAGCCGGTCAACGGCCCGACCAGCGAGACCTGGTGGTACCACGCCGATGTCTCGGCCGTCGTGACCATGCCGCTCGGCTCAACCGTGTCGCGGGTTGAGCCGAGCGGCACGAGATCAGCCGAACAGTTCGGGCAGGGTGGCTTCCCAGGCGGTGCGCAGTTCGGCGAGCGAGAAGTCCGCCACGTCCTGGATCTCGACGGCGTCGGACTCGACGTCCACCACGCCGATCTTCACCCAGGGCAGGCCGCGCATCGTGCACATCTCGGTGAACCGGGGTTCCTCGCTGCGGGGCACCGCGACCAGGGCGCGGCCGGCCGACTCGGCGAACAGCCAGACGAACGGGTCGGCACCGGCCGGCAGCACGATCCTGGCCCCGGTCTCGCCGATCAGCGCGGCCTCCACCACGGCCTGCGCCAGGCCGCCGTCGGACAGGTCGTGCGCGGCGGAGAGCATCCCGTCGCGAGAGCCGGCGATCAGGATGTCGGCCAGCAGCGCCTCGGCGGCCAGGTCGACCTTCGGCGGCAGCCCGCCGAGGTGACCGTGCACGACGTGCGCCCATTCCGAACCGCCGAACTCCGGCCGGGTCTCGCCGAGCAGCAGCAGGCTCTCACCGGGTTCGGTGCCGAAACCGGTCGGCACCCGGCGCCGCACGTCGTCGATGACACCCATGACGCCGACCAGCGGGGTGGGCAGGATCGCGGTGCCGCCGGTCTGGTTGTAGAAGCTGACGTTCCCGCCGACCACCGGGATGCCGAGCACCTTGCAGGCGTCCGCGAGACCGTGCAGGGCCTGCTGGAACTGCCACATCACGCCGGGGTCCTCCGGCGAACCGAAGTTCAGGCAGTCGGTCACCGCGACCGGCTTCGCGCCGCTGGCCGCGACGTTGCGGTACGCCTCGGCCAGCGCGAGTTGCGCGCCCCGGTACGGGTCGAGCGCGACGTAGCGGGAGTTGCAGTCCACCGACAGCGCGACCCCGCGATGGGTCTGCTCGTCGATGCGGATCATGCCGGCGTCGGCCGGCTGGGCCAGCACGGTGCCACCGCGCACGTACCGGTCGTACTGCTGGGTCACCCAGCGCCGGGAGGCCAGGTTGGCGCTGCCGAGCATCCGCAGCAGGGTCGCCCTGATCTCCGCCGGCGTGGTGGGACGAGCCAGGTCGTCCGGGACGTCGGCCTGGAGGGCGTCCTGGCTCTCCGGGCGGCTGATCGGACGCTCGTAGACCGGGCCGTCGTGCGCGACGGTGCGCGGCGGCACGTCCACCACGGTCTGGCCGTGCCAGGTGATGACCAGCGTGTCGCCCTCGGTGACCTCGCCGATCTCGGTCGCGGTGACGTCCCACTTCGCGCAGATCGCCAGGAAGTCGGCGACGTGCTCGGGGGTGACCACCGCGCACATCCGCTCCCGGGACTCGCTGGAGAGGATCTCGGCCGGGTTCATGTCCTTGGCGCGCAACGGAACCCGGTCCAGGTCGATCACCATGCCGCCGTCACCGGCACTGGCCAGTTCACTAGTCGCGCAGGCGAGGCCGGCCGCGCCGAGGTCGGAGATGCCGACGACGACCTTGGCCGCGAACAGTTCCAGGCAGCACTCGATGAGGACCTTCTCCGCGAACGGGTCGCCCACCTGGACACTGGGCAGCTTCTTGCGCCCGGTGCCACCGGAGAAGCTGTCCGAGGCGAGCACCGAGGCGCCGCCGATGCCGTCGAGGCCGGTGCGCGCGCCGAAGAGGATGATCTTGTTGCCGGCACCGGAGGCATGTGCCAGGTGCAGGTCCTCGATCCGCATCGCGCCCACACACAGCGCGTTGACCAGCGGATTGCCCGCGTAGCTGGCATCGAAGATCACCTCGCCGCCGATGTTGGGCAGGCCGAGACAGTTGCCGTAGCCGCCGACCCCGGCGACCACCCCCGGCAACACCCGCTTGGTGTCCGGCGCGTCAGCGGCGCCGAACCGCAGCGAGTCCATCACCGCGAGCGGGCGGGCGCCCATCGCGAGGATGTCCCGCACGATGCCGCCGACACCGGTCGCGGCACCCTGGAAAGGCTCCACATAGGACGGATGGTTGTGGCTCTCCGCCTTGAAGGTGACCGCCCAGCCGTCGCCGATGTCCAGCACGCCCGCGTTCTCGCCGATCCCGGCGAGCATGGTCGCGCGCATCTGTTCGGTGGTGGTCTCGCCGAAGTAGCGCAGGTGCACCTTGGAGGACTTGTAGGAGCAGTGCTCGCTCCACATCACCGCGTACATGGCGAGTTCGGCGTCGGTCGGCCGGCGGCCGAGCAGTTCGCGCACCCGCCGGTACTCGTTGTCCTTGAGGCCCAGCGCGCCGTAGGGCTGCTCGATCTCGGGAGTGGCGGCGGCGCGTTCGACGGTGTCGACGGTGTCGGCGGCGTGCGTGACGGTCATGCCCTCACCAACTGGTCGAGTACGGAAAGGAACATGCCGAGGCCGTCGTCGCTGGGCCCGGTCAACGCCTCGATGGCGTGCTCGGGGTGCGGCATCAGGCCGACCACCCGGCCGCCGGCGTCGCAGACCCCGGCGATGTCGGCCACGGAGCCGTTGGGGTTGTCGGTGTAGCGGAACACCACCCGGCCCTCGCCCTCCAGTTCGGCCACGGTCTCGGCGTCGGCGACGTAGCAGCCGTCCATGTGCTTGACCGGGATGAGGATCTCCGCGCCCGGCGCGTAGCGGGCGGTCCACGCGGTGTCGGTGTTGTCCACCCGCAGCCACTCGTCGCGGCAGACGAAGTGCAGACCGGCGTTGCGGATCAGCGCGCCGGGCAGCAACCCGGCCTCGCAGAGCACCTGGAAGCCGTTGCAGATACCGAGCACCGGCATCCCCCCGCGGGCGGCCTCGACGACCAGTCCCATCACCGGGGCGTAGCTGGCGATCGCGCCGGCCCGCAGGTAGTCGCCGTAGGAGAAGCCACCGGGCACCACGACCGCGTCGACGCCACGCAGGTCGGCGTCGCCGTGCCAGAGCGGCACCGCCTCGACCTCGACCGCGCGCACCGCGCGGGCGGCGTCCACATCGTCCAGTGTGCCGGGGAAGGTGATGACCCCGATCCGGGTGCTCATTCGGCAACCCGCCGCACGGTCCACTCCTCGATGACCGGGTTGGCCAGCAGGCCCTCGGCGATCCTGGCGAGGGTGGCGTCGTCGACGGAGTCGTCGACCTCCAGTTCGAAGCGCTTGCCTTGGCGCACCTCGGCTACCCCGGAGAAACCGAGCCGGGGCAGCGCCTTGGCGACCGCCTGTCCCTGCGGGTCCAGGATCTCGGGTTTGGGCATGACATCGACAACAACTCGGGCCACTTCAGGCACTCCAGATACGGGAGACGGTCGGCGGTCCGGCGAGGCATTGTGCCTCGCCAGGGCGTCACTACGACACCCAGGATCGTACCTGAGCAGCGGATTCGTCTCGGCCGCCCAGCCGGTGGGCGCGAGTGCGCCCACCCCGGTCCTGGTCGGCCGGGTGCACCGGTGTTCACCGCTGTTCGCCGAACGCGAGACCGATGGCGGCCGGCGAGCGCACCGGACATGCTCGGCGACATGAGAACCTTGGTACTGGGCGGATCGGTGTTCCTGTCCCGAGCGGTGGCGCGGGAGGCGCTGCGCCGGGGCCACGAGGTGGTGTGCGCGGCACGCGGCGTGACCGGGTCGGTACCGGACGGTGCGAGATTGGTCACCCTCGACCGAAACGACCCCGCTGCGTACCGGCCGCTGGCCGGCGAGTCGTTCGACGCGGTGGTGGACGTGGCCTCGATCTCCTACCCGTGGGTCGCCGAGGCGATCGCGGCGCTGCGCGAGCGGGCCGGGCACTGGACCTTCGTCTCCACGATCAACGTCTACCGCGACACGGCCACCATCGGCCTGCGCGCGGACGCGGCGCTGGCGCAGCCGCGCCAGGAGGCGGGGGTGAAGGAGGCGCCGACCGATCCCGACCTCTACGGCGGGGTGAAGGTGGCCGGCGAGGACGCGGTGCGGGCGGCCTTCGGCGACCGGGGATTCGTGGTGCGGCCGGGCCTGATCACCGGCCCCGGTGACCGCTCCGACCGGTTCGGCTACTGGCCGGGCCGGTTGAGCCGGGGTGGCCGGGTCCTGGTGCCCGACACCGAGCAGCTGACCCAGTACATCGACGTCCGCGACCTGGCCGCCTGGATCGTGGACGCCGGGGAGCGGGGACTTTCCGGCGACTACGACGCCATCGGCCCGGCCACCCCGCTGGCCACGCTGCTGCCGGCGATCGCCGGCGCGCTCGGCGCGGACGTCGAACTGGTCAGCGTGCCCGAACAGGTCCTGACCGAGGCCGGGGTCGACTACTGGGCCGGGCCGAGGTCGCTGCCGCTGTGGGTGCCCGCCGAACTGGCCGGCTTCTGCGCGCATGATCCGGCGGCCTCGCTGGCGGCCGGCCTGCGCCCGCGACCGCTGGCCGACGCGGTGGCCGGGGCCCTGGAGCAGGAGATCGCGCTGGGGCTGGACCGGGCACGCAAGGCCGGCCTGACCTCCTCGGAGGAGGCGGAGATCCTCGCCAGGCTCGGGTGAGCGGTCCGGGCGCCGGGGCCGGGTGCCGGGGCCGGGTGCCGCGTCGGCGCGTCGGCGCGTGGCGAGGTACGCGCGTTCGGGCATAGATTTACGTGGGAACGTCACGCCTGGTCGAGCGGCGGATCACCGGTCACCGCACCGGTTCACGCCGTCGACGGCCAGATTCGAGCCGAGGGAAGAACAATGCGGATAGTCCACTTCGGACATTCATGCGTGCTGGTGGAAACGGGCACCGCGCGACTGCTGATCGATCCCGGCGGTTTCTCCAGCGGGTTCGAACAGTTGCGCGACCTGACCGCGATCCTGCTCACCCACCAGCACCCCGATCACGTCGACGAGGGCAGGCTCCCGGCGCTGGTCGCGGCCAACCCGCAGGCGACGCTGATCGTCGACCCGGACACCCTGGCCGTCGCGGACAAACTCGGGCTGACCGCGACCGTGGCCAGCACGGGCGACGGTCTCGACGTGGGCGGCGCGGCGATCACCGTGGTCGGCGGCGCGCACGCGACGATCTACCGGGACTTCCCTGGGATCACCAATGCCGGCTACCTGATCGACCACGGCGCCTTCTACCACCCCGGCGACTCCTTCCACGTCCCCGAACAGGAGGTCGACGTACTCGGGGTGCCGACCTACGCGCCGTGGATGAAGATCTCCGAGGCCGTCGACTTCGTGCACGCGGTCAAGCCGAGGGTGTCGGTGCCGATCCACGAGGCGATGCTGGCCAACCCGCCGTTCGTCTACGGCCTGCTGGAGAGGTTCACCTCGGCGGTCGCCCCGCTCAAGCCGCTGGCCAACGGCGAGTCCGTCGAGTTCTGAGCCGGCTTTCAGGCGGTCTGCCGCGCGTCGCGCGAGCGGGCGAAGTCCAGGTAGGTGGCCGGCTCGGCGCCGTGGTGCAGCGCGATGTCCACCGCGTCGAGCGTGGCCCCCAGGACGCCGGACCGGCCCAGACCGGCGGCGTCCACGGCGAGCCGGACCAGTCCGCCCCTGCGGGCCGCCCGCGCCGCGCCCATCACCACCGCCAGGCAGCGCCACGACAGGCCGTGCTCGCCCGGCCCGAAACCGATCACCCGGCCCAGCCGGACGGTGTCACGGCTCAGGTCACGAACGCCATGTAGCTCGGCACACACCCGAAAACCACTGCGGCGCAACGAGTTCAGCGCACCGGGTGCGACCACCCAGTGTGTCGGCGCGAAGCACCGGGGATGGAGGCCGAGCTGGTCGAGCCGCGTCCGGAGGCTGATCAGCTTGAGGGCGGCCTCGTGCGCGGGCACCACGGCACTGCCGATCAGCGGCCGGCGGGCGGGGCGGGCCCGGTCGGCGCTGTCGGCGCTGTCGGCATGGTCGAATCCGTGCAGCACGAGCGCGTCCCGGTCGGCGGTGCGCGCGGCGATCCAGTCGACGGCCGCCGCGT
>CAJCJE010000530.1 GCA_903970565.1 Candidatus Melainabacteria bacterium
CACCGTCGCCGACGATCAACTGCGCGGGCAGGGTGACCGTGACCCGTAGGCCGGGGATGTCCTCGCCGCCGTGCAGCCGGACCCGGACCCCGTGCTGGCCGGCGAGCCTGCTGATCACGAACAGGCCCATCCGCCGGGTGATCCGGCCCTCGAAACCCTCCGGCTGGTTGAGCCGGTCGTTGGCGACGCGCAGTTCGTCGTCGCCCATGCCGATGCCGTGGTCGACGATGTCCACCACGATCGCCCTGGTCCTGGTCCGGTGTGAGGAGATGGTCACCTGGGTGTCCGGCGCGGAGAAGGCGGTCGCGTTGTCCAGCAGTTCGGCGACCAGCCGGACCAGGTCCCCGGCGGCATAGCCGAGGACGTGCACCGGGGGCGGTGGTTGCAGCGCGACCCGTTGGTACTGCTCGATCTCCGACACCGCCGCGCGCAGCAGGTCCGACAGTGGCATCGCCTGGGACGGCCCCCGGCCGAGTTCTCCGCCGGAGAGCACCATCAGGTTCTCGTTGTTGCGGCGCATCCGGGTGGCCAGGTGGTCGAGCTTGAACAGCGCGCTGAGCTGTTCGGGGTCCTCCTCGTCGCGTTCGAGTTGTTCGATCAGCCGCAGCTGTCGCTGGACAAGACCCTGGCTGCGCCGGGAGAGATTGGTGAACAGGTCGCTGTAGTTGCCGCGCAGGTTGGCCTGTTCGACGGCGAGCTTCAGCGCTTCGGCGTGCACCGCGTCGAAGGCCCTGGCCAACTGGCCGACCTCCTCGGTGGTGTGCACCGGGACCGGGGTGACCGCGGTGTCGACGACCTCGCCGATCCGGATTCGCTCGACCGCCTCCGGCAGCTGCCGGTTGGCCACGTCGCGGGCGGTGCGGCGCAGCACGCCGATCGAACGCAGCAGCTGCCGAGCGATGATCACCATCACCAGCGCCGCCACCAGCAGGGCCGCGAACAGGATGACCGCCGCGGCGCCGGCCGTGTTGCTGGCCTGGCTCTGCATCGAGCTGGCCGTGTCGCGCAACTGGCCGGCCAGGTCATCGGTCACCGTGGTCAGTCCGCCGGTGACGGCCTGGTTGGCCGAGTTCCAGGTGGCCATCGGAATGCGGATCACCATGCCCGGCATGACCTGACCGCTCATCCCACCGGACTGGTCGATGGCCGCGTCGAGCAGGGAGCCCTGCTGCGCGAGCACCGGCCCGGTGACCGCGCGCTGGTAGTCCTGCTCGGCATCCTGCGCGGCCACCGCGTGGAAGTCGCTGATCCGGCTGGCCAGCCGCGCCTCGGAACCGTGCAGCGAGGTCACCTCGGAGACGGTCATGGTGCCGCCGCCGATGCCGACCAACACCACGGCCTGCTGGTAGAGCACCTCCTCCCGCGCTGAGAACAGGTCGTAGAGCGATATCGCCTCGCGGGTCAGCTGCGCGTCACCGAGGTCGGTCGCGAGCACCCGGTCGAAGGCGAACAGCCCGTCGATGAGCTGGCTGTAGGTGTCCACCTCCTCGGCGGCGTTCGCGTTCGCGGTGCCCTCCTGGGTCCGCAGCGCGGGCAGCTCGGCGAGTTGGCGCTGGGCGTCGGCCCAGGCCGTTGCCGCGACCGGGTCGAATCCGTCGCGCGCCGCGTTGGTGGCCTCGGCCTGGCGCAGCGTGCTCAGGTCGAGGTCGACCTGGTGCTGGACGCCGGTCAGCGCGGCACTCACTCCGTCGGCCGCCATCCCCGAGGTCGGCGTCATGGTCGCGTCGTCCGCGGCGACCTGTTGCCGTTCCTGTTGGAGGGCGGAAATGGCCGACCGGGCATTGTCACTGAGTTGGGTGAGGCCGTTCGCGCCGGTATAGAGGTCAGCTTTACCCAACTGCGCGTCGACAACCACGAACCCGAGTGCGAGTGTGGTGACGACCGGCACGAGTACGACCGCGATGAGCTTGACCGGAATACTCCAGTCCCGCCATCGCGCTATCGCCGACATCATCGACGTTCGCCCCTCCCGACGAGCGCGCTGACCACCGCGTTCTCGTCTTGCCCGCTCAGCGGTTCTACTCACGCGCGTCCTCCTCGCGGGCAACGGAAAACTGACGGATCAACGCCGGTCGGCAGCTTCGATGAAATGTTCTCTTCGCCATTCCGTCCCGGCACAACAAAACAAAATCAACCATGCTTGGTCACCTCGCTGCCGATATCGTCGGGCGCGGCACATTCGTTTCTCTCCGGCGCGCGCCGTCATCATTTTCGATGATTCTCGAATGACGGCGGGTGCGCGAACTCCCCTAACCGAATTTCACTGCCCGCAATAGTTTTGGGGCGAACAGCAGGTATTCGGTGTTCCCGAAGTTCGGGTACTTGACCCTACATCAGAGGTCGCGATCAAGATGCAATTCGCAACAAGGGCCCTTGAGCTGCGAGTTTGCCTCGCATCAGCGGTCCTAACCGACAAAACAGACCTAGCGGACAGATCAAGATCCAAATTTTGCTGCTCTGAGCGGGTCAAACAGGGAGCATGTCATCCGATAGCGGGACGCATTACACCCCGTTAGTGTGCAACCAACAATTTTCATGTCCGACTCAACTGGACCGGTCGCCGAATCCGACTGGCCGAAGCCGGGAACCGGGGGCTGCCGAACTCATCCGACAACCACACAATCGCATCTCAGGATCGATCTACTCACTCCTGCCAGATGATCGCGAACGACCGGGAAGACCCTCCCCTCAAGTTCGGCCGGCTTACCCGAAGGGGTGATGCGAGCCAATTTTTCCTACTCCCGGATCAACCAGTGACCACGCTGGTTTCGCCTCCAAAAAAATCCATGTTGAGCAGGGGGAATCCAGGTCGGACGGGGAGCCCGGCCACCAGTTCCAGCCGGTCCAGCGACGAACCAGTTGAAGCGGGTCACCCACCGGGTCCACTGACGTGGAGTAGCCAAAATATTCACTCTTATGTGGTAAATTCTGCCCGACGCGGGCGAACTCGGGTGAATCTCGACTGTTCCGATACGCGCCAAAACCGACCCTTGACTTCTCCACCATGATCACGGAAGTCTGATCACGCTACGATCACGACAACGGTGGAAGGCACTGGTTCGAGCTTTGCGTATCCGCTATCAGCACACGTATGCCGAAGGCGCGCGACACGGTGGCCGCGGCGCCTTATCCACTTACTGACGAGGTATTGACGGGCTATTTACCGACCTGCGCACGCGCGCGTGTTCGACGCTGCGCACGCCGGCGGGTCCGATCAGCGAAATGCTGGGTAGCGGGCCAGGTCGGTGGCGCCGAAACGACGGTCCAGCGCCTCGACGACGGCGTGCGCGTGCTCGGCGAGAGCCGCCTCACCAGCGTTTTCGGCATCGGCGGCCAACTGCTGCCAACGGGATCGCAGCGCGACGCTGCGACGGGGCGAGCGCAGTTCGTCGGAGATCGGCAGATCCTCCTCCTCCGGCGCCGGCAGGAACCACCAGGTCGACAACCACACCCAGAACACCTGTGCGTCAAGCAGTCCCGGCAGCAGAACCGCGTCGTCGTCGAGGTCGGGCCAGACGCTGCTGGCCTCCGAGCGCCAGGCCGCGACCATCGCTTCGATCATGCCGGCCGGCAGGGCGAAACTGCACCAGCAGGACGGGAAGGGCACCCGCAGGTAACCGGCATCCAGCAGGACATCACGCCAGCAGCCGCCCTCGAAGTCCAGGAACCGCACGCCCTTGCTGGTGATCACGTTGTTGTCCGGACACGCATCCGACGGGCTGAAGGCCCGATGGCGCGGTGAATCCACCAGTCGTGCCGCGAACATCGCGCGCTCGTGCACGGCCTGGGGCGTACTGACGCCGAGCCCGGCCCGCAACAGGTCCGGCAGTTCGGTCAGTGCCTTGCGGCCTTGCGCGGCAAGCGGATCGGTCATCTTCGGCCGGCCCAGCCGTCGGCTCAGGGCGTCGAAATCCGCCTCCCGGCTGGCAGTGCTGGCGTGCAGCCTGCCCAGCGAGCGCGCCCAGGACAACAGGGCCCGCTCCGCGACGCGCGCGTCGTTGCCGAGCAGCTTGTCGGCCAGCGTCGGCGACCGGCCGAGATCTTCCAGTACCACCAACCGCTCGTGGCCGTCGTGGGCGAACATCTCCGGACACATCCGCTCCTCGACCGCGAGCGCGGTGAAAAGCTGGTAGCTGACCGCTTCCTGCACGAATGCGTCGGTCAGCGAGCCGGGTTCCGGCGGGGCGTACCGCTTGACCACCAGGGTCCGGGGTAACGAGAACGGGGTCGCGGCGACCCGGACCCGGATGACGGTCGAGGTGCCGCTGCCACCGAGATCCTCTGGCGCGGCAAGGCGAACAGCGGCGCCGAAGCGGTGACTGAGCACCAACTGCGCCGCAATCATCGTCTCGGACACCTCCGGTCGGATGTCCTCGACGACATCCGATGAGCCTGCGGCGGCATCCACACCCATCAGTTCCGACCCTACTCTCGGTTGGACGTCGGGGGTCGCTGTTCCCGAGATGTGGTCCGGCGTCCGGGACTTCGACCGCAAGCGACCGTAATGCCCAACGGGGTCACTCGGCGGCCACGGTTTCATAACAGATTGTTTCTGGCGCATGACACTCCGCAATTATGCGCGCACAGCACGATGGGCCGACAGCGCTCGGTCCACTACCCGGCGCCATCGGCCCTCGATATGACGATTCAGGAGGATGCAGAATCCTGTTTCACCGCGTCGACCTTCACTGCATCGACCTTCACGGCTGGCTTGGCATCGACGCCGGCCTCCTTGCGCTGAAGCGAAGTGATCGGGGTCGGCGCGCCGGTGAGCGGGTCGAAGCCGCCGCTGGTCTTCGGGAAGGCGATCACTTCCCGGATCGAGTCGTAACCGGCGAGCAGGCCGGCGACCCGGTCCCAGCCGAACGCGATCCCGCCGTGCGGCGGCGGGCCGTAGGCGAACGCTTCGAGCAGGAAGCCGAACTTCTCCCTGGCCTCGTCCTCGGACAGCCCCATCAGCCCGAACACCCGACGCTGCACATCGGCGCGGTGGATACGAATCGAGCCGCCGCCGATCTCGTTGCCGTTGCAGACGATGTCGTAGGCGTAGGCCAGCGCGTTGGCCGGGTCCTCCTCGAAGCGGTCGATCCACTCGGGGGTCGGCGAGGTGAACGCATGGTGCACCGCGGTCCACCGCCCGGAACCGACCGCGACGTCACCGCCGGCGGTCGCCTGGGAGGCCAACTCGAACAGCGGGGCGTCCACGATCCACACGAACGACCAGGCCGATTCGTCGATCAGGCCGAGGCGCCTGCCGATCTCCAGCCGGCAGGCGCCCAGCAGCGCCCGTGCGGCGGACGGCTCGGCGGCGGCGAAGAACACGCAGTCGCCCGGCTCGGCACCGGCGGCCTTGGCCAGGCCCTCCCGCTCGTGCTCGGCCAGGTTCTTGGCGACCGGCCCGCCGAGCGTGCCGTCCTCGCCGACCAGCACGTAGGCCAGGCCCCTGGCACCGCGCTGCTTGGCCCAGTCCTGCCAGGCGTCCAGGGTGCGGCGCGGCTGGTCGGCACCGCCGGGCATGACCACGCAGCCGACGTAGGGCGCCTGGAAGACCCGGAACGGGGTCGAGGCGAAGTACTCGGTCAGCTCGGTGAGTTCGAGCCCGAAACGCAGGTCCGGCTTGTCCGAGCCGTAGCGGGCCATCGCGTCGGCGTAGGTCATCCGCTGGATCGGCCGGGGAATCTCGTGGTCGGCGAGGTCGCGCCGGAGCGAGCTGACGATCTCCTCGCCGAGCGCGATCACGTCGTCCTGCTCGACGAAGCTCATCTCGATGTCGAGCTGGGTGAACTCGGGCTGGCGGTCGGCGCGGAAGTCCTCGTCCCGGTAGCAGCGGGCGAGCTGGTAGTAGCGCTCGATACCGCCGACCATCAGCAGCTGCTTGAACAGCTGCGGGGACTGCGGCAGCGCGTACCAGGAGCCCGGACGCAGCCGAGCGGGCACCAGGAAGTCACGCGCGCCCTCCGGCGTGGACCGGGTCATCGTCGGCGTCTCCACCTCGACGAACCGGTGCTCGTGCAGCACGTTCCTGGCGATCCGGTTGGCCTCGCTGCGCAGTCGCATCGCCGCCGCCGGCCCACTGCGGCGCAGGTCCAGGTAGCGGTGCCGAAGCCGAACCTCGTCACCGACCTCGATGTGCTCGTCCAGCGGGAAGGGCAGCGGCGCGGACTCGCTGAGCACCACCAGGTCGGTCACGGTGACCTCGATGGCACCGGTCGGGATCTCGGTGTTCGCGTTGCCCTCGGGCCGGATGATGACCTCACCGGTCACCTTCAGACAGAACTCGGCCCGCAGCCGGTGCGCCCGCTCGGCCATCTCACCCTCGCGGAAGACCACCTGGGCGGTGCCGGAGGCATCCCGGAGATCGATGAAGATGACCCCCCCGTGATCGCGCCGACGGGCCACCCACCCGGTGAGGGTGACGGTTTGCCCGGCATGTGAGGCCCGGAGTGTTCCGGCCTCGTGCGTACGCATCACGGGTACTGCGCTCCTTGTGGGGTAGCCAGATCTGTCAAGTAACTTTGCAAAGTAACGTTACTTGTGAGACTAGCCAACTACCCCATCCTCTTGGCCAGCGGGTTTCCGCGCGTCGGTCAGGCGTCGAGTACCCGGCTGAGGACTCAGTACGACCTTGGCAGCTTCAGGGTGTGCTGGGCGACGTAGTTGAGGATCATCTCCTTGCTGACCGGCGCGATCCGGCCGACGCGGGAGGCGGCCAGCAGCGCGCCGAGGCCGTACTCGGAGGCGAGGCCGTTGCCGCCGTGCACCTGGATCGCCTGGTCGACCGTTGTCGCGGCGGCTTCGGCAGCCGCGTACTTGGCCATGTTCGCCGCTTCGCCGGACTCTCTGTCCAGGCCGGCGTCGTAGAGCGCGGCGGCCTTCTGGGTCATCAGCCGGGCCAGTTCGATCTGGATGGCGCACTGCGCCAGCGGATGCGCGAGGCCCTGGTGGGCGCCGATCGGGGTGTCCCAGACCTGGCGGTTGCGGGCGTAGTCGGTCGCCTTGTCCATCGCGAAGCGGGCGATGCCGGTGGAGAAGGAGGCAGCCATGATCCGCTCCGGGTTCAGCCCGGCGAAGACCTGGGCGAGCCCGGCCTCGGTCGAGCCGAGCAGGGCGTCGGCGGGCAGCCGGACGTCGTCGAAGAACAGGGTGAACTGCTTCTCCGGGGAGACGATGTCCATCGCGATCGGCTGGTAGGTGAAGCCGGGCGCGTCGGTCGGCACGATCATCAGCGAGGGCAGCAGCCGCTGCCCGTTCTCGTCGACGTGCCGGGCGACCACGAGCACCGCGTCGCACTCGTCCACGCCGGAGATGTAGTACTTCCCGCCGGAGAGCACCCACTCCTCGCCGTCCCGCCGGATCGAGGTGGCCAGCCGATGCGAGTTGGACCCGGCGTCCGGTTCGGTGATCGAGAACGCCATTTTCTTTGTGCCGTCGGCAAAGCCGGGCAGCCAGCGCTGCTTCTGGGCCTCGGTGCCGAACCGGGTGATCACCGTCGCGCAGATCGCCGGGGACACCACCATCAGCAGCATCGGCGCGCCGGCCGCCGCGAACTCCTCGCACACCGCAGCCAGGTCGCCGATCCCGCCTCCGCCCCCGCCGTACTCCTCGGGCACGGCAACACCGAGGTAGCCGAGTTTGCCGGCCTCGGCCCACATCTCGGTGGTCTTCTCCCCGGCCCGCGCCTTCGCCGTGAAGTAGTCGCGGCCGTAGCGGTTGGCCAGTTCGCGCACTGCCGCCCGTAGGGCGGTGCGCTCCCGCGTCTCGGTGAATCCGATGTCGCTCACGCCTGATCCTCCTCGATCTCGGCTTCGATCACGGCGAGCACCGCGCCCGCGTCGACCTGTTGTCCGGTACTGACTCGGAGTTCGGTGATGGTTCCGCTGGTCGCGGCGACCACTCGATGTTGCATCTTCATCGCCTCCAGCACCAGCAGTTCCGCGCCCGTCTCGACCCGGTCGCCGACCGCGTGCGCGAGCCGGACGACCGTGCCGGGCATCGGCGCGACCGCGGCGCCCTCGGCGATCTGCTCGGTCGGATCGGCGAACCTCGGCACCACGGCCAGCGACACCGCGCCCAGCGCCGAATCCACCTCGATCCGCCGCCCGCTCGCGGTGTCGTAGCCGGCGATCGTGAACCGTCGCCGCACGCCGTCCAGGTCAAGGGTCACCGCGTCGGGGGTGCTCTCGACCAGTCGCACCTCGGGCAGCACCGAGGTGACCAGCCCGGTTCGGGTCAGCTCGTAGTCGACGTCGATCCGCCGGCCGTCGATCTCGAACGCGGCCCGCTGGGGCTGGGAGCGCAGATTGCGCCAGCCGGCCGGAATCCCCCGCTGCACCCGCGCCTGCCGGGTGCGCAGGCTCGCCTGCGCCAGTGCCGCCGCCAACGCGGACGCCGAAATCGCGGTCTGGTCCGCGCCGACCGCGAGGGTGTCGACCCCGTGTCGGGGCAGGAAGTCCGTGTCGGTGTTCCCCGCCAGAAACTCCTGATGCCGCAACACGTTCACCAGCAGGTCGCGGTTGGTGGTCAGGCCGTGCAGGCGGGTGTCGTGCAGGGCCGAGGCCAACCGGCGCGCGGCGGTGGCCCGATCCGGGCCCCAGCTGATCACCTTGGCCAGCATCG
>CAJCJE010000531.1 GCA_903970565.1 Candidatus Melainabacteria bacterium
TGCGGCGGCGAGTACTGGATGTCCGGCTGGTGCCAGGGGTGTCATCCGCACCTGACCCCGCCCCAGTCGCAGGCACGCTCCTGCCGCGTATGCCTGGCATGGGGCGTGTCCGACGCGGCGACCTGCAAAGCGTGCCGGGGCTTCGCCCGCACCTACCCGGTCGGCCGCTGCGGAGGCTGCGACCGCGACGTCCCGGTGTCCGCGGGCTACTGCCGGCTGTGTCGCCACCAGGCCCGAATCCTGGCGGGCCCCAACAGATACGGACCCTCCGAACTGGACAACGTCCGCTGCGCCGGACAGCAGCTGTTCCTCGGCGAAACGCAGCGCAGGCTCTGGCTGCGCAACAACACCAACTCGGTCTCCAACCGTCCGCCGACCGTTGAACAGTCGTGCCCGCCGGTCGTCCGGGATCTGCTGGCGTGGCCGATCCATCAAGAGCTCTTCGCGCTGCCGCCAGACATGGTTCCCTTGCGGATCCTCAGCGACGACACGCCCCGCGCGGCCTGGCACAGCCGCTTGACTCTGGCCGCCGACCGGCTGGCCGAAACCAAGGGCTGGACCCACCACATCCGAAGCGCGGTCACCAACACCCTGGAAGCACTCGTGGCCACCCACGAGGCGGGCACCCCGACCTACCGCGCCAGTAGCGTGACCCGGTTGTCGGGCAACCACCGCAACATCGCACGGACGCTGGAAATCCTCGGCGAACTCGGCATGCTCGTCGACGACCGCGAAGATCAGTCGGAGAACTGGGTGCGGCACCGGGCGGCGAACCTGACCGAGGGCATCCAGTCCGACGTCCTGGCCTGGGCCGGCGTACTGCGGCACGGAAACCGGCGCAACCACCCGAAAGCCGAGTACACCTGGAAGAACTACCTCCTGCAGGCGCTGCCTGTCCTGTTGGAATGGTCGCGCCAGCACTCCTCGTTGCGAGAGATCACCCGCGACCACGTCATTGCCGCTCTGCAAGTCCCAGCCCCCGGGGACGGCGACGCCCACAGCCGGCTGACGGCCTTGCGATCGCTGTTCAGGTACCTCAAGACCAACAAACGGATCTTCAACAACCCGACGAGCCGCCTGCCCCGCGCGGCCACCAGCAGGCCCAGACTGGCGATCCCGACCCGGTTGCCCGACTCCGCCCTCTCCGAACTCGCCGCCACAAAACACAGCCCCGCCGCCTGGCTGGTGATCGTGCTCACCGGCCACCACGCGCTCGGCGCCGTCCACATCCAGGCGCTGACGCTCGACGACATCAACCTGCCCGACCGTCGACTCCGCATTGGACCGACCACACGCCCCCTCGACACGCTGACATCGCAGGCCGTCCAGCGCTACCTCGCCTACCGCAACGAACGCTGGCCCTACACGGCCAATCCCCACCTGCTCATCACCCAGCAGAGCGCCCACAACGACCAGCCGGTCAGCCGTGCCTGGATCCGCTTGGCCGTGCGCGGCCACATGGCCAACCTCGACGCGCTGCGCCAGGACCGGATCCTCGACGAGGCCAGCGCGATCGGCGTCCGCGACCCCCTCCACGTCGCCACGATGTTCGCCCTTCACCCCGACACGGCCCAGCGTTACGTCGACGCCGTCCACGGGCGACACGACATGGAGCACCCGCACCCAGGAACATGAGGGGGCATACTGCTCCCCGACGCGGGAAAGGCCCTTGGGTTCAGCCCACACACCCCTTCGGAAATCGTGAACTTGTGGGGGCCGCAGCGGCATCGACACGAACCGGTGGGCGGGGTCGAGTGCGTCGGTGCGGATGTTGCCCGCCGAGACCTGGCGTACCGGGATGCCGTGTTTCTCGGCGTGCGCGGACAGCCGCTTGAGATTCGCGTAGACGGCGCGGGGCTCCCAGCCGGTGTCTGCGAAAAGGGCGACGTCGAAGCGCGGGATTTCGCCTTCGCACGCCAGCAGCAGCACGGTCGTGCTCTGCACTCCGGCGCCCAGGGACAGCAGCCGCAAGGCGGGTCCGGTATCGGGTGTCGTCAGGCTTGTCGTGGTCATGCCGCGGTCACCTCCTGCCCGGTCGGCGACCGGTGATCGGTGTCGGTGTTGATGTCGAGGAGTTCGGCGAGGTCGTCCAGCAGCAGGGCGACCGCGTAGGCGGCTTGCTGAGGAACCACTCCGTTGCCCAGCGCGCGGAGTTGCGCGGTACGGGGCAGGGGGAGGTCGGTGACCCAGCCTTCGGTCAGGCCCTTCCGTCGGGGTCTTTTTGGTGTGGCGCACTGTCGCTGGACTGAGTGAAGTTCGCCGTGCGCGACTTGTTCTGTCGGGGTGTCGTGGACTGTCGCGTGCGGACTGCGCCTACCGTCCAGGACCACTGTGGACAGTGGTTGGGAGGCGGGTGAGTGCGTTCGTTCCGGTCGTTTCCAGTGCGGCTGCCGTCCGGGGAGCGGTACTGGACGGTGCTCGATTCGGACTATCGGCCGGTGGCCGAGGCCGACGAGTGGCTGCTGCATGTCCTGCTGGGGCAGGACGGGGCAGAGAGCACCACGCAGGCGTACGCGACGTCGCTGGCGTTGTTGTTCGAGTGGTGCGCTGCCTGCGGCGTGGACTGGCGGGCAGCGCCGGGAGGGCTGGGCCGGTTTGTGTTCTGGCTGCGCTATTACGACCCGGATGGCGAACCGTGCGCGCCGC
>CAJCJE010000532.1 GCA_903970565.1 Candidatus Melainabacteria bacterium
GTCGGGGATGAACTGCCAGAGGTGGTCGGCGGTGCCGCTGTCGTCGAACTGCACGACCTGCGCCGAGTCGGCGGTCGACATGTTGGCGACGGCCAGCACCTTGGTGGAGTTGAGGTTCTGGATGCGGACGTTGCCGTCCGGGATCAGCCGCCAGAGGTGGTCGGCCGTGCCGGTGTCGTCGAACTGCACGACGTCGGCGGAGTCCGCCGTGGACATGCCGGAAACGCCGAGCACCTTGCCGGAGTTCACGTTCTGCAACCGGAACCAGCCGTCGCCGTTGTCGATCAGCAGCCAGCGGTGGTCGGCGGTGCCGCTGTCGTCGAACTGCACGACCTGCGCCGAGTCGGCGGTGGACATGCCGGAAACGCCGAGCACCTTGCCGGAATTCACGTTGCGCACCTTGACCAGGCCGTTGCCGGTGTCCATCAGCTGCCAGCGGTGATCGGCGGTGCCGTTGTCGTCGTACTGGACGATGTCGGCGGAGTCGGCGGTGGACGCATTGGCGACGGCCAGCACCTTGCCGGAGTTCTGGTTCTGGATGCGGCAGTTCGGGCCCGGGGTGCCCCAGGTGCTGCTGCCGCCGGTCTGCGGGAAGGCCGTGATGCGCAGTCGGGCCGCGCCCATCGGGATGAGGGTGACCTGCTGGGTTGGCGAGGTGGTGGCGACCGGACCGTTCTGGAGCAGGCCGACCACGTTCTGGCTGTCGGCCGTCCAGTCCGTGATCTGCTGGGCCTGCGCGGTGATCTGTAGCGGCGCGTTCGCCAGGTTGAACGGGTCGTTGGCATTGCCCGTCTCGGTGACGGTGAACTGCTGGTTGGGCAGCAGACCGTAGTTCCAGTCCGAACCCGCGTCGACCTCGTACTGCGGCCACTGCGTGCTGCCGGAGACCACGCTCCACTCCTCGTCGATCTTGAGCGAGAAGGTCAGCGCGCCGTAGTTCACCGAGACCGCGTTGTGGTTGGCCGACCAGGTACTGACGCTCGGCTGACTGGGCAGCGTCAGCACGACGGTGTCGCCGTTGCTCCAGGTCCGGGTGACCGTGGCGAACCGGGGGCCACCGGAGACCGCGATCGCGCCGCCGTTGACGGTCAGGCTCGGTGAACCGCACCAGGCCGGGATGCGCAGCGTGAGGGGGAACGATGTCGAGCCGGACATACTGAGCTTGAAGGTGATGGTGTCGTTGAACGGGTAGGTCGTCTGTTCGGTGATGGTGACCGAGCTGCCGCCGCTGACCTGCGCGGTGACCGTGGACGGGCCGTAGAGGGCGGCGGCGAGACCGCCGGCGGGAGTAGCCAGCCACATCTCCTCGATGAAGTAGGGCCAGCCCTGGCCGTAGTTGTGCGGGCAGCAGCGGTACTGGTCGACGCCGGGCAGGTAGGCCTGCATGGCGAAGCCGTTGTCGAACTGGCCGAGGGTCTTCGCGACGTCGTCGAGCTGGATGCTGTTCGCGCTGGTGATGTAGTGCGCGACTTTGCCCTGCGGGTCCAGCGCCGCCGGCAGCATGTTGAAGGCGAGCTGCTCGGTGCGGTCGGCCCAGATCGGGTCACCGGTGCTGCGGGTGAGAATTTCGTTGCTGGCCATGAACTCGACGATGCCGCAGGTCTCGAAGCCCTGCCGGGGGTCGGCGTAACCGGGGCGGGCGATCTCGTCGCCGGCGAAACCGCCGCCGGGGAACTGGCCGTAGGTGTCCATCATGGCGGCGAAGTTCTGGTAACTGGCCTGCTGGTCGGAGGCGACGCCGGACAGGGTCCAGTACTGGGCGGGCTCGCGGAAGCCCTGGGAGAAGTTGACATTGTGCAGCGAGGCGATGTTGTTCACCCAGTTCGCCGAGTTCTGGTGGATCGTGGTGGCCAGGCTCAGCAGGCTCGCATCGCCGGTTTGGTTGTACAGCCAGAAGATCACGTCGAGGGTGTCGCCCCAGCGGGTGTTGCCCCAACCCGCCGTGTACACCGAGGTCGGCTGCGCGGCCATGAACTGGAAGTACTTGGTCAGGAACGGCACGATGCGCGCGTCGTTCTGGTATTCCGCCCAGGAGCGCAGCGCGTGGGTCATCGGCATGTACGGCCAGAAGTCGACGCCGCCGTTGAGGGAGGTGCGCAGCTCGGTGGGGCCGAAGAAACCGTCGGAGGCCTGGGTGGCGAGCACGGCGTCGATCCACTTTTCGGTGTCGGCCGCGACGGTGGCATCGCCGGTCAGGTAGCCGAGGTCGCCGTAGCCGCGCAACCAGTAGGGCACCTCCTCCCAGCCGACCTGGCTGGGCGTCACCCAGCCAGTGGTGGAGAAGTCGAGGAAGTGCGATTCCTGCTGGTACTGCCCGTTGAGGCCGTTGAGCTGGTAGTCCAGCTGGGTCGCCAGCCAACCCTGCGGCCGGACCGCGCCCGGCGGCAGCCGCAGGAACGCGGCGGGCTGGAGGGGCGCGGCGTTCACCGGGTACTGGGCGCCCGAGGCGAGCGGGCGCGGGGCGGCCGTCGCGGTAGTCACCCCGGCCAGGCCGGTGAGGGCGGTGGTACCGAGGACGGCGAAGGTGCTTTTGAGGAACGTGCGACGCTGCATCGTCAACTTCTGCTCCTGACCTGCCAGGCCGAGATGGCGAATGAATTTCGGTCATGTGCCGGCGTCGGGAACGACACCCGAGCAACTGTCAACGCTAACGGCCGCCGGAAAGATTTACAACGTTGTACCCACGTTGTAAATACTGTGAACGAGTCAACAAGAATCGCTGGTCAAACCTGATCACTGCCCACGACGCGCGGGTGGTCCGGTATGCCCGCACACGGCACACCGGACCACCCATGACACGTGGTCTGAACCAGCACCTGATCAGCTGCCGACGTTCATCAGGTCCAGCGCGGACTGCTGGCGCGCCGCGTCGGACTGGTCGACGGGGCCGGCCCACATCAGGCCGTACTGGTCGGCGGTGTTGCGGTCGTTGGCGTAGGCGGAGTTCGCCTGCTGTTGCAGGTAGGCGGTGTAGGGGTGGGCGGACAGTTCCGAGTTCAGCTCGGCCAGGCCGCGCACGTAGGCGCCCTTGAACGACGGGCCGTCGGCGCCGCCACCGCCCGCGGTCTCGCCGGGGTCGTGCAGGATGCCGTTGGTGTTGAGGGTGGTGCTGGTGGTCGATGCGTTGGCCAGAGACTGCGCGGTGGTCAGCAGGCTGCCGTTGCCGGTCGCGAGGTAGAGCTGGGTCAGCGCGGCCAGCGGCACACCCTGGTTGTAGGTGTAGACGGGGGCGCCGTTGTTACCGCAGGTGGTGAGGTCGATGCCGTCGTTGATCAGGTCCGAGCTGTTGATCATGCCGCTGGCCGCGAACCAGGTCCAGCCGGCCTGGGCGCGCTGGAGGTAGGTGGTGTCGCCGCTGATGTGGTTGTGCAGGGCCGCGTTCAGTTCGATGTAGAGGCCGTTGGCGATCGCGTTCTTGTAGGTTTTCGCCGTGCTCCACCAGATTCCGCCACCGCAGGTGGAGTCCCAGTAGGAGGCCATGTAGTTGGCGTCGGTCTCCGCGGTGCTGAGATACGCGCTGTTGCCGGTGAGTTCGTAGGCGTCCAGCCAGGCCAGGCCCCACCAGCCGGTGTCGTCGAGATAGCCGTCGGTGAAGTTGCCGCTCTGCGCGTTGAGGTTGAGGTTGTAGGTGTTGGCGATGATGTACTCATAGCTGGCCATGCCGCTGTCGCGGATGTTGTCGATGATCGCGGTCAGCGCGTTGGCCGAGTTCCACCAGCCGGTCGTGTTGAACAGGCCGGTCGAGGGGTTGTAGTACTCCATCAGCGCGGTGGCCGCGGCTGTCTTGTCGCTGCCGGCATTCCAGGTGGTCCTGGCCCAGCTCGTGCAGTTGATGGTGCTGGAACCGGCCGGCAGGCCGCAGGCACGCAGCAGGCCGTAGCCGTTGGTGTTCCAGTTGTCGGAGTTGTACATCAGGGTTCGCCAGCCGGTGTCGCCGGACGGGGTGATGGTGTCGCCGAGTTTGCTGCCGTCGGTCCAGGTCTGGCCGCCGTCGAAGGACCGGTCCATCCATACCTCGTCGCCGGCCGCGCCGTTGACGATCGCGGCCCAGCCCATGTCGTCGCCGTCGTCCATGTGCAGTTGCAGTTGTCTGCTCCCGGCGGCGGTGGTCACCGCGATCCGGTCGTTGACCGCGAGGGCGGGATCTCTGGTGTCGCAGTACTTGTCGCAGATGGAGGTGTTCGCGTCTGACGTGACCGAGGGTGTCGCGGTGCTCACCGAGGTGCCGGCGCCGGGTGTGGCGGGGGTGGTGGTCGCCGATGCGGTGCCGGTGGACACGGCCAATGCGAACACCGCCGCCACCGGTAACACCGTGAATAGTGTGAATTTCCGGGACAATCGCAAGTCGGGCTCCTTTCCGGTGCCCCTGTGCCTGTCGGTATCCCGAGTTTCACACCGGAAAGCGGCGTCGTTATTCACAGTAATGAACTGACTGCTGGCAATAACCTGACTCCAGGACATTCACCAGGATCATGTCCGATTCGCGCGCGGTGGGTCATCATCGCATTGGCTGGCATCCCAACACCGATAGTCCGACGCTGACACGGGTTCCGTCGTCGACGGCCATTATCCGAGCAGGCAGCGCGGGGAACGGGAGCGTGTATCGATGTTGACGTTCGTGAAATCGCTGGGTGTATTGGCCGCCGCCGTCACCATTCCGTTAGTCGTCTGTGGGACCGCCTACGCCGATATACCCTTTGGGCAGCCGATCGACGGCAATTCGACCTACTACGACGACGCGGGTTACGGCGCCTGCGGGACGCAGATCGACGCATCCAGCCAGTACCTGGTCGCGGTGTCGGCCGCCTACTGGACAACGGCCAACCCGAACGACGACCCGCTGTGCGGCAACGTGTCGGTTCAGGTCATCTACAACGGGACCACGATCATGGTCCCGGTCGAGGACAAGTGCCCGAGCTGCGACAGCTCGCACATCGACCTGAGCGAACCGGCCTTCGCGGAACTCGCCGACACCGGGCTCGGCACCATCCCGGTCACCTGGGAGTTCGTCCAGTCCTGAACACGGTGACCTGCCGACGGGGCTCTGAACAGTCTCCAGTGGACTGTGCGGCGCGGCCCGTTCGCCGGCCGCGCCGCCCGGACACGGCCACGCACACCACCGGCGCGCCACTCGCCCGACAGGGGAGTGGCGCGCCGGTGGGGGCTGGTCCTCGGCGTCGGCCGGCTACCTGGTGAAGTACCAGTTCTCCGGGGTGATCCGGCCCTGCGGATTCATCGGGGCCACCCCACCCATGTTGTTGGAGATCGCGTACACCTTGTAGGGGTCGGGCAGGTTGATCGCGCCGGGCAGCTGCTGCGCCGCGTAGGTCTCGTACGCGGCGAAGGTGCTGGTCGAGTCGTCGTGCAGGGTCGCGTTGACCAGCCGCGCCATCGCCGGATCGGCATAACTGCTGTAGTTGGCCGAGGAGTCCGGCAGGAAGAACAGGTTGCCGGCCGGCACCGCGCCATAGGTGTAGTAGCCGAAGTAGCCGATCTGCCAACCGCAGGTGGACGCCGTCTCCCGGCAGGTAGTGGTGTTGCCGACCACCGTGTTGAACGGCTGGCCGTCGAGGGTCAGGTCGATGCCGGCCTGGCTGGCATCGGACTTCCACTGCTGGACCTGCTCGGCCGCCGAGGTCACGCCGCTGTTGTACTCGACGGTGATGTCCAGCTTCGTGCCGGCCGCGACGCCGGAC
>CAJCJE010000533.1 GCA_903970565.1 Candidatus Melainabacteria bacterium
GCACGGCGCGGGCCAGCAGCGCCAGCGGGTAGGAGTGCGCGAGCCCGAAACCGGTCTCGCCGCCGCCCAGCAGCAGCGCCGCGCAGGTGAGGGTGGTCCGGGGGCCGAAGCGGTCGACCAGCAGCCCGGTCGGGATCTGCATACTCGCATAGACCGCGACCTGCAACACGGTGAAGGTGGACAGCGCGGCCGGCCCCACGCCGAACCGGTGACTGGCCTCGATACCGGCGACTCCGAGGGTGCTGCGGTGAAAGACCGCGGCGAAGTAGACGACGATGGCGATGGTCCAGGCAAACCAGGCCCGACGAGTGGCCGGTGCGACCGACACGGCAGCGATCCTTCGCGACAGTGGTGAAAAACCCCGACAGTGAAACACCAACAGTGACTGATCAGCGGTGGCCGCCGGATCACGGCCGTCACCGTGGTCATCGCGGCGGCGGAAGTGTCCGTAACACAGTTGTGTCGTGTGTTCGGACACACCACGCGGCGGCGCGCAGTGGCGTGGACCACTCGCCGGGATCGGGAAACCTTGCGGGGGAAGGGAATCAGCGCTCAGCCGGCGGTCGGCGGCGTGTCCGGGGTGCCTGCGGTGGCCCACCGGCCGGAGGCGGTGCGGACGAGCACGGCGATCAGCCGCAGCACCATGAACGCGGCCAGTCCGCTCCACACCCCGACCAGACCCCAGTGCAGGGCAAGGGAAACCCAGACCAGCGGCAGGAAGCCGACCACCGCGCAGAGCAGCGTCGCGGTGCGCAGGAACGCGGCGTCACCGGCGCCGAGCAGCACCCCGTCCAGCGCGAACACCACCCCGGCGATCGGCTGTAGCGCGACGAAGAACCACCAGGCGTGCGGAATCTGGGCAAGCACACCGGAATCCGTGGTGAACAGCCGGGGAAGAACACCGACCAGCGCGGCGAACAGCACCCCGGTCAGCACCCCGAAGCACAGCCCGTACCGGCCGACCTGCCGGGCCAGCCCCCGTGCCTTGCTGACCTCGCCGGCGCCCAGCGCGGCCCCGACCAGCGCCTGCGCGGCGATGGCCAGCGAGTCGAGCACGAGCGAGAGGAACGTCCACAGCTGCAACACGATCTGGTGCGCGCCGACCGCCGCGGCCGAGGTGCGGGCGGCCACTGCGGCGGCGGAGACGAAACAGGCCTGGAAGGCGAGGCTGCGCAGCACCAGATCGCGGCCGAGACCGAGCTGGGCCCGAATGGCCGGCACGTCCGGCCGCAGCGAGATCGCGTTGGTGCGCCGCTCGGCGGCCAGTGCCCGCAGGAACAGGCTCGCGGTGAGCACCTGCGCGACCACGTTCGCGATCGCCGAACCGATCAGGCCCAGACCGACGACGCGAACCAGGACGACGACCAGGATCGCGGAGACACCGTTGCCCAGCAACACATAGCGCAGCGGCCGACGGGTGTCCTGCACGCCGCGCAGCCAGCCGTTGCCGGCCATCGTGACCAGGATCAGCGGCGCGCCGAACAACGCGATCCGCAGCCAGCGCACCGCTTGGCCGGCGACGGCGCCGCCGCCGGCCAGCGCCTCGGCCACCGGCACGGCCAGCAGCTGCCCGGCCACCAGGATCAGCACGCCGACGGCGAGACCGAGGTAGGTCGCCTGCACGCCCTCGCCGACCGCGTCGCCGCGCCGGCCCGCGCCGTGCAGCCGCGCGGCGCGGGCCGTCGTGCCGTAGGACAGGAAGGTCAGCTGGCTGGAGACCTGGGACAGCACCACCCCGCCGAGGGCGAGGCCGGCCAGGGCCAGCGCGCCGAGATGACCGACCACGGCGGTGTCCACCAGGACGTAGAGCGGTTCGGCGGCCAGCACGCCCAGCGCGGGCACGGCGAGACCGAGCAGTTGCCCTACCGCCGGGGCCGGGGTTCGCGCCACCGGGTGGATCAGACCAGCGGGGCGGCGGCCAGCGCGGCCCGCAGCCGGTCCTGTACCTCCGTGAGGGTGCCCTCGGTGGTGAACCCGGCGGCGAAGCGGTGCCCGCCGCCGCCGAACGCCGAGGCGGCGGAATTGACGTCGAGCCGACCGACCGCGCGCAGCGAGCCGGTCCACCGGTTCGGCCCGGCCTGCTTGAGCACCGCGGCGACCTCGGCCTCGGAACTGCTCCGGACGATGTCGATCACCGACTCGGCCTCCTCGGCCGGCAGCCCGACCAGGTCCGCCAGCTGCACCGAGGTGTGCACCAGCCCGAGGCCGCGCGCGGCCTCGGGCTCCAGCACGGCCCGGCCCAGCACCGAGGAGAGCATCCGCAGCCTGGCGAACGGATGCGTGTCGGTCAGCGCCCGCCCGGTGGCACTCGGGTCGACCCCGGCGGCCAGCAGTCGGGCCGCGATCTCGTGGGTACTCGGCCGGGCCCGGCGGAAGGAGCCGGTGTCGGTGAGCAGGCCGGCGTAGACGGCCCGCGCGAGGGGCTCGGTCAGCGTCGCGCCGAGCGCGTCGATCAGCCGCAGCACGATCACCGTGGTCGACTCGGCGGCCACGTCGACCAGGTTGTGCGTGCCGAACCGGCTGTTGGACAGGTGGTGGTCGATCACCAGCACCTGCCCGCCGGCCGCGACGGTGGACCTCGGCAGGTCGGCCAGGCCGGCCAGCCGGTCGGGGTTGGCGCAGTCCACGGTGACCAGCAGCGACGCGGTCGCCGGCACCGCCGAGGCCGGCACGAACAGGTCCCCGGAGTTCAGCACGGCCAGCGACGCGGGCAGTTCCTCCGGCGCGCCGAAGGACACCCGGACCCGCGCGCCGCGCTCCTTCAGGGCCAGGCCGAGCGCGATGGCGCTGCCGAAGGCGTCCGGGTCCGGATTCAGGTGCCCCAGCACCGTCACCTCCTCGGCTGCGGCCAACAGTTCGACCGCCTGACACAGGTCCTGCTGGGTGTAGCCATCGACAACGGGTTCGGTGGAATGCACGGAAATACTCACCCCGGCAGGTTACGTCCCCGACGCGCTGGGTAGTTTCCCCCAATGCCCGATGCGGCGGAAGTCACCTGAGGAGCAGACCAGCAGCGATGAACGACTACGCGGTAATGCACTACCCGGCCGCCAACCGGGTCTATGCGGAGAGCTCGATCCGGTTGCTGGTCAGTGAACTACGCGCGTTCGACGAACGGGCGCTGGGCGGGAAACTCACCGAGGTCGCCGAGACCACCATCGGTGGGGTCGGCTACGTCACCTTCCGAGCCCCTGAACTGTCCGAACAGGACATTGAGCTGCTGTCCAACGTGTCCACGCTCTACGCGCTGTTCGGCGTCGAGGGCCCGGTGCTGCGACCGTTGACCGTGCGGCGGCTGGACAAGTTCGACAGCGACCTGTTGACCATCCAGAAGTACTCCGGCAAGACCAACGAGCTGTTCACCAAGCTGCTGTTGAACGTCACCGCGCTGGGCATCGACCGGCCCGAGGAGATGCTGCGCGAGCGGCTGCGGGTGTTCGACCCGATGTGCGGCCGGGGCACCACGCTCAACCACGCGATGATGTACGGCTACGACGCCTGCGGTCTCGACCTGGACGGCAAGGACTTCGAGGAGTACACCCGGTTCATCAAGACCTGGTTGAAGAACAAGCGGATCAAGCACCAGGCGGACACCGCGCCGATCCGCCGCAACCACGCGCACGTCGGCCGCCGGCTGGACATCACCCTTGGCGTGAGCAAAGAGGCCTACAAGTCCGGCGAGACGCTCCAGGTGTCCTACGTGCACGCGGATACCATGCGCAGCAACGAGTTCTTCCGCGCCGGTTCGTTCGACATCGTGGTCACCGACGCGCCCTACGGGGTGCAGCACGGCAGCCGGTCGCACGTGAACGGGCCGGGACGCAACCAGCAGCGCGGCAGCGACCTGGCCCGCGACCCGAGTCGCCTGCTCGCCGACGCCATGCCCGGCTGGGCCTCGCTGCTGCGGCCCGGCGGCGCCCTGGGCATCTCCTGGAACGCGCAGATCACCGACCGCGAGGAACTGGTCGACATGCTGACCGACAGCGGCCTGCGGGTCATCGACACCGACGCCTACCGCGGTTTCCAGCACCGCGTCGACCAGGCGATCAACCGCGACCTGATGGTGGCCCAGCGGCCCACCGGCTGAGTCCTCACCACCCGGCGCGGCTTTCCGATCGAACGCCGTCGTCCCCACCGCTCTAAGCTGCACGGGCCAGGACTTGCTCGATGCCGGGACGGGGCGGAACGGACGCGAAATGAACACTGCGCAGCTAGCCAGGATCACGAGCGGGAGCGGATTCTTCGCCGCCCTGGACCAGAGCGGCGGCAGCACGCCCAAGGCACTGGCGGAGTACGGCGTCCAGCCGCGGCGTTACGACTCCGACGCCGAGATGTTCGACCTGGTGCACGCCATGCGGACCCGGCTGCTGACCAGTCCCGCCTTCGACGGCTCGCGGGTGCTCGCGGCGATCCTGTTCGAGCAGACGATGGATCGGGACGTCGACGGCGCCCCGACCGCCCGGTACCTGTGGGACGAGAAGAACGTGGTGCCGTTCCTGAAGGTGGACAAGGGACTCGCGGCCGAGCGGGACGGCGTCCAACTCATGAAGCCCATCGACACGCTGGATGACCTGCTGGAGCGCGCGAACCGGCACCAGATCTTCGGCACCAAGATGCGGTCGGTGATCAACAGCGCCAACGAGGCCGGGATCGCCGCGATCGTGGACCAGCAGTTCGAGTACGCGCGCCGGATCATGGCGTTCGGGCTCGTGCCCATCCTCGAACCCGAGGTCAACATCGCCAGCCCGGACAAGCAACAGGCCGAGGACCTGCTGTGCGAGGCCATCGCCACCCATCTGACGGCGCTGGCGGAGGATGCCCTCGTCATGCTGAAGGTCAGCATCCCGACGCAGGCCGGCCGGTACGCCGAACTGGCGTCCGACCGGCACGTCCCGCGGATCGTCGCGCTTTCGGGCGGCTACAGCCGGGACGAGGCCTGCGCCCGGCTCGCCCTGGACCCGACGCTCATCGCCAGCTTCTCCCGCGCCCTGCTGGCAGGACTCACCGAGGACCAGACCGACGAGGAGTTCACCGCGCGGCTGGAGGCTTCGGTCGAGCAGATCTACCGGGCGTCGGTCGACAAGCGGGATCGGTGAATCCCGGCCCGATCGGCGCCGTCACGAATCCAGCGCCACCAGAGCCTCGGTCATGGTGCGTACCACCTCGTCGCCGAGTTTCTCGAACTCCTTCTTGAGGAAGGGGTCGGCGAGTTTGGCCAGCCCGTGGAACACGATGTTGGCGTGATAGGTGACCACCGTGCCGTCGGTGCCCCCGGTGACGGTGAAGTCGTCGGTCGAGGTCGCGGTCTTGTTCGTGCCGACGAACACGACCCGGCCGGCTTCGAGCCGGTCGAGCCGGTAGTCCAGTTCGGTCTCCCGACCACGAAACTTGGACACGTTGTGCCAGCGGGTGCCAACGCCGATCGGTGCGCCGCCGCCGTCCCCGACCCGGACGCAGGAGACCGTGCCGGGGTCCCACTGCTCGGCGTTGGCGAAGTCCTTCAGGTATCCGACGACCGCCTCCGCCGGCGTACGCACGGTGAGCTTTCGTTCGACATCGACCACTTGCTGCTCCTCGGGTCCGGGGTTTGCCCACGTCACACGCTGGATACCCTCTGCCAAGGATGTTAACCGAACAGGACAAGGAGCTGGCGGATGCGGGTGTTGGTGGCCGGCGCGTCCGGTTTCGTCGGCTCACGGTTGTGTCCCGCGCTGTGCGAGGCGGGGCACACGGTGGTGGCGATGACCAGAAAACCGGAGTCCTATCGCGGCGTCGGTGAGCCGGTCGCCGGGGACGTGGGGGACATCGAGTCGCTGCGTGCGGCGTTGCGCGACTGCGAGGTGGCCTACTACCTGGTGCACTCGCTGGACCGGCCGGATTTCCAGCGGCACGACGCACAGGCCGCCCGCAACTTCGCCACCGCCGCCAGGGACGCCGGGGTGGGCCGCATCATCTACCTCGGCGGCCTCGGCGATGACGACGACGACCTGTCCGAGCACCTGCGCAGCAGAAGGCAGGTCGAAGCGCTGCTCGGCGAGCACGGCGTCCCGGTGCTGACGTTGCGGGCCGGGATTATCATCGGCCACGGCGGCATCTCCTGGGAGATCACCAGACAACTGGTGGAGAACCTGCCCGCGATGGTCACCCCCAGCTGGGTGCACACCAGAACCCAGCCGATCGCGCTGCCCGACGTGGTCCGCTACCTGGTCGGCGCGCTCGACCTGCCGGCCGAGGAGTCCAGCTCCTTCGACATCGGCGGACCCGACGTGCTGGCCTACGTGGACATGATGCGCCGGGTGGCGACCATCGAGGGCCGGCTGCTGGTGGTCGTGCCGGTGCCGGTGCTCAGTCCGCAGCTGTCCTCCTACTGGCTGGCGCTGGTGACCAATGTGGACGTCTCGACCGGACGGTCGCTGGTGGACTCGATGACCAACGAGGTCGTGGTACGCGACGACCGAATCCGCCGACTGGTCCCGTTCGAACCGATGGACTACGACACCGCCGTGCTGCACGCGCTCGGCGAACGCGCCAAGGAGAAGGCGCAGGCGCACCGATGAAGGCCGCCCGGCCCACCCGGACCGCGCGGGAAGTCGAAACCGGCCCGGCCCGACGCAGGCGACGCCGAGTGGTCGGCGGCACCCTGCTGGCCGGGGCCGGCCTGCTCGGCCTCTCGCTGTCGACGAAGCCGGGCTCCCGGCAGTTCTACGGCCTGACGCTGAGCGTGGCCGCGACCTGGCTGGCCGGCGGCCTGGCCTCCGGTCCGCTGCACCTGGGTTGGTCGGCTCCGGGAGATCCGTCCGAACAAGACGGAGCGCGGCGCCGACCCGTTGCCGGTCCGGTGTTCGTCGGCCTCGCCGCGTTCGGCGCCTTCTACGGGTGCGCCCGCGTCGCCAGGCACGTGCCGCTGCTCAACCGGGCCATCGTGGACGTGCTCAGCTACGCCCATCGCGGGTCGACGCCGAACGTCGCGTTCACCACCCTGGTCAACGGCGCGGCCGAGGAGGTCCTCTTCCGGGGCGCCCTCTACGCGGCCGTGGACGGCAACCGGCCGGTGCTGCTGTCCACCGCCGCCTACGCCGCGGTCACCTGCGCGACTCGCAATCCCGCGCTGGTACTGGCCTCGGTCGTGATGGGCGTGCTGTTCGCCGAGCAGCGCCGGGCGACCGGCGGCATCCAGGCACCGATGCTGACCCACCTGACCTGGTCGATCCTGATGCTGATGCGCTGCGGATGCTGCTGGACGGCATCGCGCCCCGCGAACCGCTGACGGCCGTCGTGCACGCAGG